>JAEETK010000036.1 GCA_016290315.1 Candidatus Saccharimonadota bacterium
GGGAAGCCAAGCGAAGTGCTTCTTTTGCTTGCTCGTCAGTAACGTCGGCGATTTCGAACATAACTGTACCGGCTTTTACCTTAGCGACGTGGAATTGTGGCTCGCCCTTACCGCTACCCATCTTGACATCAAGAGGTTTCTTGGTGACTGGGGTGTGTGGGAAGATACGAATCCAGATTTTACCACCACGCTTAACGTAGCGGGTAATTGCCTGGCGGGCTGCCTCGATTTGGCGGCCGTTAACGCGTTCATTATCAAGGCTCATAAGGCCATAATCGCCAAATGCTACAGTGTTGCAGCGGCTAGCGGTGCCTTCGTTTTTGCCTTTGCGGACCTTGCGGTGCGCTTCTTTACGTGGTTGAGTAAGTGCCATAATTTATTTCTCCCCCTTATAGATCCAAACTTTAACACCTACGATACCGGCGATAGTCTGAGCGTGCTCGACATAGAAATCGATGTCGGCGCGGAGAGTATGTAGAGGCACGGAGCCTTCGATAAACTTTTCGCGGCGGGACATTTCAGCGCCATTCAAACGACCGGAGACCTCAACGCGAATACCTTTGGCGCCAGCGTTCATCGTAGAGGCGCAAGCCATCTTGACGGCGCGGCGGAAATTCATACGCTTGCCTAGCTGGAAACCGATGTTTTCGGCAACGAGCTTGGCGCTGAGTTCTGGTTTTTTAACTTCTTCGACATTAATGCGAAGTGGTGCGCTAGTAACAGTTTCGAGCTCTTTCTTGAGTTCGTTGATACCAGCACCTTGCTTACCGATTACGGCACCAGCTTTAGCGGTACGAATAGTAATGGTAGTAAGGTTAGGGCTGCGCTCAATCGTGATACGATCAATGGTTGGGCGGCTCTTAAAGCGATTCTCGATTACTTCGCGAATCTTGACATCTTCGATGAGCCAATTCTTGAAGTCTGCCTTGCGGGAGAACCACTTACTGCTCCAGTTCTTGTTAACCTGGAGACGATAGCTGACTGGGTTAACTTTCTGACCCATTACTTCTTCTCCTTTTCTGCTTTAGCTGCTTTTTCGGCAGTCTTCTTAGCTTTTTCTTCGCCTACGACCTCAACGAAGATGTTGGATGAAATCTTTTCATAAGGTAAAGCACGACCACGGCTAGCTGGAACATAGCGGCGCATACGAGTACCGGCAGTGACGGAAATGCGGGAAATCGCAATCGTCTTGGTATCGATGTTGCTGTTAGTGTTCAATAAGTTAGCATTGGCAGATTCAATTGCTTTACGTACAGCCTTGGCGGCGCGACGTGGCGTATTCTCGAGGATTACGATTGCGTCAGCGACGTAACGGTCACGGACCAAGCTAGCAACAATGCTAACTTTGCGTGGCTGGCTGTCAACGCCTTTAATATATGCGTGTGCAGATTTAGTAGCCATACTTTATGCCCCCTTCTTTGCTGCTTCGGCCTCAGCGGCTTTCTTGCCACCGTGGCGCTTAAACTTACGAGTTGGGGCAAATTCACCGAGCTTGTGGCCAACCATGTTTTCAGTTACGAAAACTGGAACATGGACGCGACCGTTATGAACGGCGATTGTGCGGCTAACCATTTCTGGGCTGATTGTAGATTCACGTGCCCAGGTCTTGACGATAGTGCGGTCTTCTGCGGAAAGTGCTTCAATCTTTTTCTGAAGCTTGGCGTCCACATAAAGGCCTTTCTTAAGAGATCTAGACATAGACTATTTCCTCTTCCCTTCATGACGACTGCGAACAATCATCTTGTTAGTTTTCTTATTATGACGAGTGCGGTAACCCAAAGTGAGCTGACCCCATGGTGTGCGTGGAGCTTTACCGGAACCGTGGCGACCACCGTCACCACCACCGTGTGGGTGATCCGTAGCGTTCATAACAACACCACGTACGGTTGGGCGAATGCCTTTGCGGCGTTTGCGACCAGCGGAACCAATCTTGATGTTCTGGTGTTGCTCGTTGCCAACTACGCCAATGTTTGCTTGGCAGGTAGTAAGAACTTTGCGCATTTCGCCAGATGGCATGCGGATGGTTGCATAGCCGTCTTCCTTGGCCATGAGCTGGGCGGTTGCGCCAGCGGCACGAACCAATTGGGCGCCTTTACCTGGAGTTAATTCAATTGCGTAAATTTGGGTACCAACTGGGATAAGCTCGATGCTCATGCGGTTGCTGGTTTCAATCGGAGCTTCGTCGCCAGTCTTGATTTCTGCACCCTTGCGCATATTTTGATCGGCGAGGATGTAGTAATAAACACCATTTTGATCCTGAACGCGGGCAATGCGTGCGCTGCGGTTTGGATCGTATTCGATCTCCATAACCTTGAGGGTAAGACCTGCTGGAAGGTTGTGGGTAAGAATGCGGTAATGGCGCTTGACGCCGCCGCCACGATGGCGAACGGTGATGCGGCCAGAGTTATTCTTACCGGCAATCTGTTTCTTGCTCTTTACTAAGCTCTTCAATGGTTTACGGGTTGTAATCTGATCGAAGTCTTGAGTAGTTTTCTGACGCTGAGCCGGCGTGGTTGGACGATAAGCTTTAATAGCCATTATTTATCTCCTTTCTTGTCGGCCTTTTTATCAGCTTTTTCTTCTTCAACTGGTTCTTCGTCGAAGACTTTGATTTTGTCGCCTTCTTTCAAAGTGACATAGGCAATCTTCTTGTCTTGGCGATAGGTAGTACCAGGGTAGGCGTGCTTGCCGCGGCTAAACTTGGTTGCTTTGCCTTTGCGGAGAGTCATGCGTACAGAAGTTACGGTTACGTTATATTGCTCGGAAACTTGCTTTGCAACGGCTTGCTTGCTTGCGCTCGTTGGAACGATAAACATGTAAGCGCGCTTAGTTTCTTCGCGATAAGCTTTCTCGGTTTGAATTGGACGAACTAACATTAGGCGTTCTCCTTTCCGAGCAACCATTCATTGATGGTCGTTAAAGCTGCTTCAACGATGATGATTTCATCGGCGTTGAGAATGTCGAAGACATTAAGATAAGTTGGACGTACGACCTTAATGTTGGCAATGTTGCCAGTAGCACGAATGATGCTTTCGGTCTTTTCTGGAACTACGACGAGGTAGTTCTTGCTGTCTTCGATCTTAAGTTCTTTGACTGCATCTTTAGTTTTGCCGCTCTTGGCGTTAAAGCTAGCGATGGTCTTTACAGCTTTGTCGGCATTTTTCATGGACAAAGCTTGGCGAACGGCTTGGAGTTTAGCATTTTTGCTGATTTTCTTGGTGAAGTTTTCTTCGCCAGTACGACCAAATGCTACACCACCGTGGCGCCAAATTGGGTTGCGAGTCGAACCGAAGCGGGCGCGACCGGTACCTTTTTGCTTCCAAGGCTTCTTGCCACCGCCACGAACCTCACCACGTTTGAGAGTTTTAGCGTGAGAGCTGCGGGAGTTAGCTAGATATGCATCGTAAGCTAATTTGACTAATTCGTGATTGTCTACGGAAAGACCAAATACGTCTTTGTTTAATTTTGCTTCTGCCATATTAGTCCTTTCCCTCCACCATTACGAGACCTTTGTTTGGACCAGGCACAGCGCCTTTAAGACCAATAAGGTTGTGATCGGTGTCGATATAGGAGACAACCAAGTTTTTGACGGTTACGCGATCGTGACCCATGCGGCCTGCCATCTTCTTGCCCCTGAAGACTTTCTGCGGGTACATGGAACCGATGGAACCAACTTTGCGAATGTCGCCTTTGAAACCGTGCGTGTTACGAGATTCCTGGAAGTTGTGGCGCTTGACGGTACCGGCAAAGCCCTTACCTTTGCTCGTACCTGTAACTTGGACCTTATCGCCAATAGTAAAGTTGGCGACGGTGATTTCGCTACCAAGCGTGACGTCTTCTGGGATATTCTCGACGCGGAATTCACGGATGTGTTTAGGGTTGATATCTTTTCCGGATTTTTTGACGTGTCCGGACACGGCCTTGCTCAGATTCTTACCCTGACCATATGCCAATTGCACAGCGCTATAGCCGTCTTTTTCGACAGACTTAGTCTGAGTCACCGTGCACGGGCCGGCTTGGAGGATAGTTACAGGTGTAACTACACCATCTTCACCGATGATCTGGGTCATACCAATCTTGGTGCCGAGGATGATTTTCATCTGTGGGCGTCCTTTCCCATTAAAATCGATTGGCTTGTGAGTGGTCTCCGTCAATTGACGGACCAGTACCTCTTGCGCCAATGCGACCGTTACGTTGATAATATACGGGATGTATTTTATCACAGTCTACCCCTGATTGTCAAATAGATTTTCAGATTAAAAAGGGCCCCGCTTATGCAGGGCTGGTTTCACCTCGAGGTTGGCCGGTTATCTCCTTTGGCATTGTTCCGTGATATGAGCAGCCATCATGTCGGCCGTGTGGGCGAATAAAACGTTCGGACATAAATGAATAGCATCCGTAAAGAGATTCTGTTCTTCTTTATTGCCAAATGCGCCCATATGGTACCTGATGCAGAGCTTTTCCTCCTCTGTCAGATCCATGATTTGTGATGCCAGAATTACACTCTTGTCGCCATGGCCCTTCAGTGGAGACTCTTGATTATTCTTGAAATACGCATTGCCGTCCTTGTCATACATCAGTACATATTCGTCAGCCTTACATAAATCATGCAACATGCCGATGCGCGTGGGCGAGTACGGTGAACTCCAGTGAAGATTCAGTTTTTCCGTTAAATACTGCAAGTGCTCTGTTACAAGTACGGAATGATCAAATAGCCCTCCCGGATAGGCGCCCTGAAACACCTTGCTTGCTGGCGCCTCAAAGAAACCCAACTTCATTAAAGCGTTTCCGCAGCCAGGGCAACCAATTTGTCGCTCGTATACTCTTATAAAGCTTTTGTATCTTTCTGACGCGGCCTCAGTCATTTTTTTATCACCTCTCTTTTCTAATGTGCCAATCAGTTGTTCTTTGTATAGAATAACATGGTTGACTAAAATAATACGCTCATAGAATGCCCCTTTTGGCACGATTATATGTGTTCTAGCATGAAAAACACCCCTCTTGCGAGGGGCATGGTGATAGCCATACCTTGTGACGATATGGCGAATGATTAAAGATCCGCCGTCTTACCTTGAATAGGTGTTGACGAATGCTTTGAGGTTGGCGACGAGCTCAAACCATCTGTTGTTGTTTTCAACCATTCTGGGGCGTTTTTCGCCCCTTCTGTACGGGCCGAGCTTAGCGATTGCGACATAGTCGTCGCGCAGTCTCTTTACATTTTCAAGATTGCGCGTTGCCGCTTTATAATCTGTGTCGTTTTTATGAGCGTAGTTAAGGCTCTGCTCGATGGCATCCGCAAGCATATCCATAATTACGATTCGCTCGTTGAACCGCTTGGAGAATGCCCATACTCGACGCCGATTCATCTCATCGTATTCGTCGAGCATCTCGGCAATCTGCGTGAGGCTGAAGCGAAATTCATGTTTCGCCATATGTCTATCACCTCCTAAAGTACTTCATTTTATCTGTGACAAAAGATTAACTGATTATAGCACAATTATTCCGGATTGTCAACGTACCACATATTATAAAAAGAGCGCCCTTACGGACGCTCGAGTTGTCAGTACACGCTAGATAAGCTTTGCGAATTTTGCATTACGTCAATAAGCTGCCGCATGATCGTCTCGCTCCCCACTTCTGCTTCGACCTCAATACCATTAAAGTCGACTCCGCTAGCCTTGCGAGCGAGCGAACGGAGCAATTCGTCAAGCATTCTGAGCTTTTCGTTATTCTTTTCAATGGCAACTTTGGAGAATGATAAGAACATGTTATCGTCTGGAGTAGCAATATATTGGTTGATAGCTGCCCTGCAGTTATCGCTGATTTCCTCCAACACCATTTCGGGGAGTGAATCTATGCCGTCCTGAATACCCCCCATGCCGTTCATCGTGATCAACTCCTCCAAACGCCTCTTGCGCTCTTCTACTTGGTCAAGCTGATGGAGCATAGCCGAAGCGTTGCGGCCACTATTGCCGTTGCTTTCCTCCCTGATTCGTTCGAGGTATTTACGAACCCCTTCGGGCTCCAGGAGTTTGGCATATTCTTTGTCCCTGTCCGCCTTGGCTCGCTCTTCTTCCAACTCTTTCAGTGTCCTTTTGTGAGTGAGAATCATGCCTACCAGGGAAGCTCCCAGCACGGCCCACAAGTAGTTGGTCACGCTACGCCATGGCACGTCGCCTATGTTCCTCACAAGAAAACCCTTGCCTAAGTGAAGTATCACGATTGCAGCAAGGGAAATCAGAAACAGTCTCGAAATGATACGCGTAAATCGCTTCAACGATTTCACCTCCTTTTTTGTGTACGCTTTAAAACAACAAAACCTACGCGAAGCATAGGCATCATGTATTGATTATACACTAATATTTATGGTTTGTCAAATACATATTCGCATGAAAAAAAAGAGGCACGCGTGCCTCTTTTGGGGGTCGCCGCCTCAGGTGTTCAGTGCGTTCAGCAGAGTGTCCAATGCGAGGTCGCTCCAGTTTCTTTTTGCGCTTTTTATTTGCCCTTCTGCTTCCGAAATTGCATCGATCTGGCTCTGACAGGCGGCGATATTAGTTTCAACTATCGCATTCATCTGAAGTGCCTGTATCCTCGATAATGCCAGCGACTCTGCTTTCTGAGGTGAAAGTTCTTCATTTGCCCGTGCCGTCAAATCGTCGATTTCTTCAATGTCCGACACGATGTCTTTTTTGATTTGGGTGTAGCTAGCCAAAGCTAGTCTCAGAGGTACACTTGCGGCCCTCAGCTCCTGCTGGAATACTTTCATCTCAAACTTGATATCATCAGAATTCAGTTTTTTCCTCAAGTTCCCCGTAAGATCCCCAGGATTCTTTATCTTACCCATCCGATCTGGATATCTAGCAATCCTGCGCTGGACGGCGTCTATTCTTTCTATAAGGTTCATACAAACTACCTCCCCATGGTTTGTTTAATATATTATAACATATTATGCATTGCAAAACAAGTAATTGAGAGGCAGAAAAAAGGCCCCTCGATAGAGGGGCCAGGCGGCTACCATGTGTAGCCCATTGCCCAAAGCGCAGAATTGATCGGGTCGTACTCGATGTCCGCGCGCGTGCAATCGTCTGGAGCGGAGAAGTATCCCTAGATGCCCGCCTCAACGAGCATTTCCATGACTTCTGGATCGAAACCTTCGACTTCCTTTGCGCAGTAGGCTTCCTTGTCGATCTCATCAAGAGACACTTCGTCGGTCTCAAGGAAGTACTCGCCAGGTTTATTCGCAAACAGATAGACTTTCATTATTGCTCCCCCTTTCAATGTGCAAGCTTAGTATGTTTGTATTATATCACAGATTAGGCGTTTCGTCAATATCGGCGTATTAACTCAGCACCTTTGCAACATTTGCGCAGGCGTCATATACTTCAGTCCTAAATGTATACGCTTGTTGTTGTAGTAGTCAAGATAATTAAAGACGCGCATATTGAGCGCCTCA
>JAEETK010000037.1 GCA_016290315.1 Candidatus Saccharimonadota bacterium
TTTCATATTATCTTCATTTCGTTTAATTCATCGTCGCTAAATAAGTTTCCCTGTAACTTATGGCTACAATACCATTTTTTCAGATTCTCTTTACTAATCCACCACTCGAAAATATCTTCGTCGGTAAGGTCTTTGTAAAGATTCATATAACCTATTTCGCGTAGTCTGTGAATTGTACGTACTATCAGGGCTTTGTATTTCGGGTAATCCCCCCCCTGCTTAACTATCTCTTTTTGGGATGCCATCGGGCAAAACAAACAGCCTATGCGTTTCCAACCTCTATCGTATAATACACAATGTTTAGCGTGTACTACTTCATTCAGGAAATACCAAACGTCGTTTTCAGTCCATTCTATAATAGGGTTAATAACTATCTTATCGTTTCCCCTAATACATTGCACGCCCTCAACTTCTTTGCTTCGTGTAAATTGGTCGAATTGCTCATAAGAGCCGCTAAACATATCGTCTTTGCGGCGGGTCACTATTTCGGCTTCGTTCCTGTGGCTACGCTGTACTGATTCCTGACGGCGTACCCCGGTAAGCGTTACCGTGTTGGCCCCTTTGGTCTCTTTGAGTTCCTGACAACAAAAGCGCATAAGTTGGGTAGGTAGGGCTTTTTTCTGTAGGCATAATTTCGCAAACGTCACCTTTGGCCGGTCTACGATTACGTCCGGGTATTCCCTACGGATAAAGTGTACTAACTCCGGCGGGTCTAACGTGGTTAGGCTGTAGTGAGTTTCAAATTTAACGCCCGCCAACTTTGCTACGTAATAAAGTGCCTGACTGTCTTTGCCACCGCTAAACGCAAGGTAAAACCCTTTGTCGTAGTAGCGCAAAGCCAACGCCTCGGACTTCTGTAGTAGTTCGATGCTGTGTTGCAGCTTATCGTCAAAGTTGGCGGGCTTAATCTTTACTTTCATACGCTCCGGGATTAGTCGTTAATTAACATCGGCATTATTAGCATGGTTATTTCTTCGCTCAACGGCTGCACTCCCGGCTCAATGATAAACGCCCGGCTTTGGTCTACGATTCTAAACGTAACCTCTGTAGCCGCAACTATGCTTTTTAGCATCTTGATTAAACGGAAATCCTGCAAACCGAATTTGAACGGGTCGCCGTAGTAACTACAGGGCAAAACCTCGGTAGCCGAAAGCGAAAAATCGTAGTCGGCTGCATCCATCTTTACGCTGCCATTATTCAGGTGTATAGTTATTAGCCCTGAATTGTTCGTGAATTGGCTAAGTCGCTCTAACGACTTTATCAGGGCTACGCGGTCGGTAGTAAAACCTTTGCTAAATTGCGTAGGTATCACGCTGTCGTAGTTAGGGTAGCGGCCTTCTATTGGTCGGCCTACAATGGTTAAACCGTCTACGATTATCTGATATACCGGGGCGGGCTGTGGCTCTTTGCTGTCGGTTGGCCAATTCACATCGAAAGCGTTAAAGTCCATTTCGACAAAGCCGGTAGTCGGTAGTACCTTTTGCAGAATACCGATAATACGGCGCGGCAAAACAACGTCTGCCGGTTTCTCTGTCGTAATAGACTGCTTACGGATTTTCGCTAATACGTGGCCGTCGGATGCTACGAAATCGGTATGCTCCTTTTTCATGCTAATAACTACGCCATTCATTACCGGGCGTAAATCATCGTCGGCCATTGCAAACGTAAGGCGATTCAGGATAGAGCGTAACCCCGGTGCTTCTATTTCGATATGCTGCGCCGTGTCGTAGTTAATGGCCGGTTTTCTTCTCGCGCTGTAGTCCTCGATGCCCTCAAATATAGGCAAAGCAAAACTACCTATTGAGTGCCTGACGATAACCTGATATTCCAATACGTCAAACTCTAAACTCTGGCCGTCTAACGACTTAATGGCCGATATAAGTTGTTTGGCATTAACGGCAAACGTCTTTTTATCCGCTGTCGGGTTTCCTATGCTTACCGTCTCGCGCATATAAATTTCGCTGTTGCTCGTTTCTATAGTGAGTTGGTCGCAATCAGCCGTAAATATGTAGCACTTAAACACATCAAACCAACCGCCTTGCTTATAAGTTTCGCGGTATGTGATTACGGCGTTACGTGTCCGTTCCAACGCTCGTAATAGTGTATTCCTGTCTATCTGAAAATTCATAAATCTAACTGCTTTGTAAATAAATTAAGTTGTTTCGGGTACTCTACCGTTAGCGGGTAGGTGTAGGGTCTCTTTCCCGGCTTAGTGGCCATCATACGGGCGCGGATAGCATCGGCGTTTTCCTTGCTACAGGCCCCGGATATGATTTCACGTTGGCCGGTTAGTCTGTTAATTGCCGTTACGCAATACTTTTTGTTCTCGTTCATAGTCAGGCCCTCCGTTACGCCAATCTATGCAACTTTGTTGGCACTCGCATACCTGACAACCTGATATTATGCACTCTCCTACGCCGGTTCTTGCCTTATCCGGCTCGTAAGATATACAAGTGCCGCAAAGTTCATTATCCATTGGCTGTTTTACTTTTGTTGGTTACTGACTGCTCCCCCCCCCTGTGAGGCTTTCATTTCGGGGAATAATTCTAACTGCACCCACTCCGGGCGTTTCTTCTGCTTATCCATGTTCTTTGCCCTCCAAAATTCTGTGCAATCGGTTTGCACGTTTAACAATGTGTGGCCGCGTGTCGCCGTCGGTTATGTCGCAACTTTCAGCCCATACCGTAACCCAAACAAACGCTACCTTTACCTGAACTTTCACGGTTAAGTAAACCGGGTAGTCCGTATCTGTCTGCGGTACGTGGTATTCGGCTTCCTGTGCTGCCTGCAAATACCGGGTGTCGCAAACTTCCTCTACGATACGGGCTTTTCTTCTGAATTGGTTTATTATGTTCATACGATTTTGCTTTTTAGTGGCCCGGCTTTCGCCGGGCTAAGATTAAAGTGTAACAATTAAGAACTAACTAATAAATGCTGAGACGGGCCGAACGTGATACGTGCCCGATGCCTTAGTGCCGTAGTTGCCGGCGCCGCCGCTGAGGTTCAGAAGCCAGGCGTACGTCGCGCTGTTCTCGGTAGAAGTCCAATACCAATCGTCTTTAATCGGGTCGCTGCCTATCAGTTCCAAAGCCTGATTAAGTGCCTTACGATTAAGATAGATAAGGTACATTTCGCCCAAACTTGGGATATACTCGCCGTCGGCCAAAACGATTTCCTTGTTAAGTCCAATGGCTTTCAGGTGTTCGGTGTTGGCCTTGCCGTTCCAATCGGCTACCGCGTCCAAATAGTTGTCTTTGTAACCGTCGTATTTGGTTATGTCCTTACCTGACGTTAGCGTAATCTCTTCGCCATCCGCTGCGTCGTGCAAAGCCACTTTGAGGCTACGGCTACCCCACTTAATACCTACGTACCTTACTTGGCTACCGTCTAAGCTGCCATCTACGCCCATATCGGGAATGAACGGTACTACGCTGCCGTCGGCCAAAACGTAGTAAATGCCATCGGGTAACTCTTCCATGATACCGCAAGGGCCGTTGGCTATTCCATCCCTTACCGGGGCCGTTGGCTTTGCTATCGGCTCTTCGGTTATCCAATCGAAAGCGGCCTTACAAAAGTCTACCGTCTCCGGCTTTTCAATGTTTGCGAACTTATCCAAAAGTTGCAACTTTAATTCTTGGTTCTCTGTCATAATGCTTTATTCTTTAGGGTTTTGTTTCTCTGCTGTCTCTTCCGCGTCTACCATCTTAGCCGCTGCACCGATAGCAATAGCCGCAAAGGTAAAGCGCATTTCCTTGCTTTTATCTTCATCGTCTATCATTGCTTCGTCTAAGACAATTTCGTTACCCATCTTTTCGAGCAACTTGTTAGCGGCCTTGGGGTCGGCGGCTGTAATGCCTACCGCTACCATGACTTCGCGGATAAACTGCTTATCAACTTCTACGCAAACTTTTACTTTTTCTTCCATATCTTCTAAATTTAGAGGGTTTCAAAAATCGCTTTCCGATAGATGCCTTACGGCCTTGCTTGGCGTGCCATCGTTCTTAACCGGGTGGCAAAAGATAACCACAAATCCGATAGCGTCAATACCGAAACTATCATAGTAGTACGCTTCGCCTTTCTTGGTTTGGATTCTGTCGCCTGACTTAACGCCGTGCTGTGCCTCAAACTCTACCTGCTTGGCCTCTTTGAGTTGGTGCAACAGGTCTGCTTTTTTGCCTCGCAAATCGTTAATCTGCGCGTTTGTCTGCTCAATTTGAGCCTCAATTTCCTTTGATTCCATTCTTTCAGGGTGTTTAATTGTTAATATTTCGTTAAATTCTCGCTCTAAGCGCGTTTCTCGCGTCGGGTGTGTAGTTTATCACCTTGCGGCTTTTCTCGCGTCCTACGTCGTTTCTACCGTTTTACGTCTACAAATTCCAAAGCCATATAGCGGACTTGATACCCAAAACGATTAAGTCTACGACTATCAGGGTAGCGATAATAACGCCGAAACAGCCTAAACTACAACCGGCCAAATCTTTTGCATCTTCTTTCATATTTCCTAAGTTTTAATTGTTAGTCTTTGAGATAGTACGGCGTAGTGTACCCTGCACCTTTCAGGGGTAGGTCTCTGCACCATTCAATCGGTTTGCTAAACAGGGCCTCAACGTCAGCCAAAGTTTGGTCGGGCGTGGCCTCTACTACTATTTCATCGTGAATGTGGAAAACCACGTTAAGCCCTGCGGCCTTGGCGCGTAGTATTACGATGCCTAAGATGTCACGGGCTACGGCCTGTACTATGTTCTCGGTAAGTTTACCGCCGTAGGTACGTACCTTGCCCCATTTCTTCGTAGTCTGGTTAAGGCCCTCGTACTCTATTATTTCGTGGTCGCCTCGCCATCCATCGTTATACTCTGTGCCTATTTCGGCGCGTGGGTAACAGATAGTACGCCCTGACGGTAGGGTAATAGTTAGCATACCCCAACGCTTACCGATTACGATACCCCGGTGTACGGTAACGCTCTGCCCGGTCTTTAAGGCGGTCATAGCGGCCTTTTCGATAATACCCCACATCTTCACTATACGCGGGTTGCTGTCTCGCCAAAGGTTTACTATTTCCTTTTCCTCGCTTTCGGTAAGCCCTAATTTACTGCCGCCCATTGCCTCCAAAGCCGAAACGCCGCCACCGTAGCCCAATGCCAAAGTAGCAATCTTTCCCTTTTGGCGTAGTTCCGCGTTTTGTCCGTGCTTCTCTACGGGTACTTTGAACATCTTAGAGGCGTTAGCGCAATATATATCGCCGTTAGTCCTGAATACGTCCAATACCCATTCTTCACCGGCCAACCATGCTATAACTCTGCACTCGATAGCCGAAAAGTCGCAAACGTGGAATGTGTGGCCGGGTGCTGCAACGAAAGCGGTACGGATTAACTCGCTAAGTACAAAGGTGACGTTTCCGTAGTTCATTTCAAACTCTTCTAAGTCGCCTTGCTTTACCAAATCGCGGGCGTAGTCCAAACTTTCTAAGTGATTCTGCGGTAGGTTCTGCACCTGTACTAATCTACCCGCCCAACGGCCTGTACGGGCTGCGCCGCAAAACTGCAAAAGTCCGTGTATTCTGCCATCATTGCAAACGCACTTCTGCATAGCCTCGTATTTCTTGTTAGATGTCTTACCCATTTCCCTACGGATGCCCAATACCTTTTGCGCCTTGGGCCAATAGATAAGCTGCTTATCCAAATCGTCTAAGTTCTTTTTGTTAAGGCTCTCGACGGTAAAGCCTGTAACCTTGTGTAGCCATTGTTTGATTTGGGCGGGGCTGTTGGGATTATCCATCCCGGTTAGTTCCTGCGCTTCTTTCAGTAACTCGGCCTTATACTCTTCGTCAAACCGGGCGGCTGCATCTACCAAAACGCGGTCTATCATAACGCCCCGGTCGTTTATTTCTTGGTCGGCTACGTACAATTCTTCATCAAAGGCGGCGGGTATTAAGCGTTGTACCTTTTTCTTAATGGCTTGTTCTACCTCCACGTCTCGGATATTGTACTTTTTGAAAGTCTCCCAACGGTCGGGCGCGTCGCTTGGATAGTGACGGCCATTTTTACCGGGTACACTAAAGTATCTAATCAGGGTCTTACCCTCTGTCATTTTGCCCTCTGCCAACTTCAACACTTCGCCACACTGCCCCAACGAAAGCGGTAAGCCCATGCGGGCGGCTAAAACCATCGTGCAACGCCATTGGGCGGGGTCTAAGAATTTGCCGCCAAAGAAATAGACGCTAATACAGATTCTTTCAAAGGCCGCGTTAAACGCCGTCTTGATAACGTCCGGGTCAGTCAGGGCGGCAAACACATCGTCGGGCAATTTCTCGCCCTGTGCTAAGTCGGTACATTGCACCGGCCCGCCGTCTATGCTGTAGGCAAAAAGCACTATGGCAAAGTCCGGGGCCTCAACGTACTTATAAACACCGCAATTAACCAAATCGTTACTGCTGTAGGTTTCTATGTCTATTCCTAATTCTCGCATACTACTTTGTTTTCTTCGTTCTTTTCTTTTTGGGGATTCCGGGGTTATCAAGCTGCCCGGCGGCTTGCGCCTTTTCTATGGCTTCGGCGAAACATTCCTGCATAGACACTAAGGCGATTCGCTGTACCAACTCCCTTTCACTTGAACTTAGCGTAGATTCCCGCTTTTCGATTTTCAGGTGTTCGTCGTAAAGGGCTTGGGCGTTCATAATGCCTTTGTCCTCTAAGCACTCAAACGGGGTACGGCGTAGCCGTTGGCCTTTCTCCAATTTCTTTTCTGCCTTGCTACGTTCTTCGCGTAGTTTGGTAATGTTTACGCCTATTTGCTTAACTACCGTTTCGGGCGCAACGTCTATTACTAATTCCTTGTTCTCTGCCATAACGCTTAATAATACCTGATTCCGTTAGCGTCTAACACTTCCTTGTTATACCAAAAGTGGGGCCTATCGTTTCCGTTATCGTCTCTGTCAATGTAGCCGTTAAAGATTACCTGATTTTCGTAGATAACTTCAATGTCTGCACCCTCTGTCTGCACTAAGTCCATGACGATATTAACCGCCTTAGTGAAATTCTGCTGTGATAGCCGGGTAATGATATAGCGGCTTGTAAGGCTGTCGCCATCCTGCGGCTTTGTGTCCTTTACGGGTTGCTTCTGCTTTACTACGGTAACGAGCGCAACCGATAACAGGATAATGATACTTAATAAACAAATAGTCATAATACTTTGCTTTTTGCTGCCCCGGCC
>JAEETK010000012.1 GCA_016290315.1 Candidatus Saccharimonadota bacterium
GAATCATTGTTCCGTCCTGAGACTCCCGACTCTCGATGACTTTACTCTCGCCAATTTTTAGATGGCTCATCAAAGTTCTCCTAATCTTTGTTCTTCTTGCGACGCCTTAAAATGGCCGGAATGTCGCTGTCGTCACTACTATTGTCGGTGCGAATATTATCCCACATATTGACCGTAGAAGGCTCGGCAAAATCAGCACTCTGAGTCTCTACTTCTGTTTTCTCGACGTGATGCTCTGCCTCTTTAACTGGATCTGCCATTGTCTGGCTAGGCTCCGTCAAAGGCTCATTCATTGTGCTTGCGGCAGAGACCGGAGCATCGATACCATTATGGCCATACTCCTGCGCACGTGGATCATCGCGATAATACTCCGAATCAAAACCCGTCGCCACCACTGTAACGATAATTTCATCTTCAAGCTCTGGACGCACTGAAGCACCCCAAATAATATTTGCATCTGGGCTAACGCTAGCCGTGATTAGCTCTGCAGCTTCCTGCATCTCGCTCATCGTCACATCGTAACCACCCGCAATCGAAAAGAGTACGCCGCGAGCACCATCAATCGAAACTTCAATTAGCGGTGACTCAATCGCCTGCTGAGCGGCGATGCTGGCGCGATTCTCGCCAGAAGCACGACCAATGCCCATCAAAGCCGAGCCGGCGTCTTTCATGATAGCCTTTACGTCAGCAAAGTCCAAGTTAATCAAGCTATGCTCAGTAATTAACTCTGAAATACCTTGAACACCTTGGCGAAGCACTTCGTCGGCAATCTTAAAAGTCTCAAGAATCGGCGTGCGCTGATCAATTGTCTGCAATAAACGGTCGTTCGGAATCGTAATCAATGCATCGACATTGCGCGCCAAATGTTCTATTGCCCAATCCGCATTCGCTTTTCGCTTTGCGCCCTCGAACGAGAATGGCTTTGTAACTACGCCGACAGCAAGAATATCTTGCTTGCGCGCCTCTTCTGCCACGATATAACCAGCACCAGAACCAGTACCACCACCAGCACCAAAGGTAATAAAGGCCATATCCGCACCAGCTAACGCGTTCTTAATTTCTTCACGGCTTTCATCGGCAGCACGCTCACCGACTGTCGGATCAGCACCAGCACCAAGCCCATTCGTAGTCTCATGCCCAAGATGCACCTTTACGTCGGCTTTTGAATTATGCAAAGCCTGCGCATCAGTATTCATCGCAATCAACTCGACACCATTCAAACCTGCTTCGCGCATACGATTTACGGCAGAGCCACCAGCCCCACCAACGCCAATTACTTTAATACTAGCTGTGCTCTCCACCTCACTTGGCTTTACTTCAGGCATGTATTAACTCCTCACTTTTCTTCAATTCTTATCTTATAGTAACATTTGAACAATTTTTTTGCTAGACTTCTCTCATCTGGCCTATTTAAACTTCTTCAGAATTTTCGCAAACCAGCCATCTCCCTTGACGGCCTTTTTCTTTTTGCCAACAAACATATCTTGCACACTACGCGCTTCCTCGCCCTCTTGGAATTCCGCATCTGCATACATTAAACCTATTGCTGTCGCATATTCTGGCTTCTTGATCTCTTCAGAAACACCCAAAACATCTTCCGGCTTCGCCAAGCGTACTGCTAATTCTACTTGATCGCGCGCATACGTATCGATATCTCGCAACTTCGAACCGCCGCCCACTAGTACTAGGCCTTCTGGCAATCGCTTGTCGTATCCAGCATGTTTCAATAACTTGCGTACGCCCTCAAAAATCTCCTCAAGACGTGCCTCGACCACTTCATCAACCTCCTTGCGGCTGAATCGATATTCCTCGCGTCCACGCTTAATCACGATGTCCTTGTCTGTCTCTCCGAATTTTGCCGAGGCAAAGCGCAATTTTATCTCTTCCGCTATCTCTGGAACCGTCTTCAATACCGTAGCGAGATCGTTTGTAATATCATTGCTACCAATTGGCACCACGCCCGTAAATTGTAGTTCGCCCTCGTCAAAGATTGCCAAACCAGTCGTAGCGCTACCCATATCAAGCAACCCTACGCCGTTTTCTTTTTGACTATTCGTTACCACGGCCCTTGCTGCTGCTAACACAGACGGTTCTAGCGCCCGCGCGCGCAAATTTGCCGCATCGCAAACTTTACGCACATTATCACAATCTGGCGTCAAGGCAGAAATTACATTCGCGCGAAGCTCTAAACGCGCGCCATGCATGCCAAATGGCTCCCTAATACCACCTTGGCCATCTAAAATATATTCGTATGGAACTAAAGAAAGAATCTCGCGATTTGCCGGAATCTTACCAGCAATTGCCGCATCAGAAATGCGATTAATGTCTTCGTTGTCAATCTCGTGATCAGCTACGCCAACCGCAATCATGCCGTCTACTTTTGTACTACCAATATGTGAGCCGTTTATATTTACCGTAGCATCGTTTACCTCAATGCCACTCATTCCTTCCACGGCGCGTAAGCACATGTCAATCACACGCGGAGGAGACATCAGCTCCTTTACAATACCACGACGTAGCCCTTCAGAAGGAACTTCGCCATAGCCTACAACCGATATCTTGCCATCACGACCAATGGTGCCCATGACGGCCCGGGTCGTGCTGGTGCCAACATCTAACCCTACTGCAAAGCGAGCTTTTTCTTCCATAAGCTTATTGTAGCATATCTTATATTACTGGGTTAAGATTTCATAACCGTCTTCGGTCACGAGGATCGTATGTTCAAAATGACAAGCCAACGACCCATCCTTAAGACAAACCGTCCAACCGTCATCATCTTCTACGACCATATTGTCCGGTTTCCCTAGGCTAGACATCGGTTCAATACAAATCGTATCGCCCACTTTCAGTTCGTACCCATGGCCACGTTTGCCGTAGTTCGGCACTTCTGGAGGCATATGCATACTTTCGCCAATCCCATGCCCCACATAGTTACGCACAACGCCCAATTTTCCTTTTTCGAGCTGTTTTTCTACGGCATAACCAATATCGCCCAACTTTGCGCCCGGCTTAACCTGTTCTATGCCCTCATATAATGCAGACTCCGTGAAACTCAGCAAATGCTTTTGCGCCGCCGTCGGTTTCCCGCCCACAATCATCGTAAACGCCGCGTCGACGTAATAGCCCTGATATTTTATAACCAAGTCATAGCTAACCTTGTCGCCCACCTCCAGCTCGATATCTTTCGGAATGCCGTGAACTAATTCTTCGTTTACCGAAATACAAATTGACCCAGGAAAATTAACTTCTGGCTCATAGTAGGCAACACCGCAGCCATAGTCGGTAATTTTTTTCGCCACCCATGCGTCAATTTCTTTTCCAGTCATACCAGGCTGGGTATAATCTTTTAACTCGGCAAGAATCTTTGCCATTATTTTACCCCCCGCTCGCATTGCACTTATTTTTTTCTGATCCATTTATTCGTTCTGACTTTCTTGAACATTAATTATATTCCAATCGCGTAAAACATTCTCAATTCGTTGAGTAATTTCCTCAACCGCACCCTCGCCATTCACATGCGCCATCTTCACGCCCGCCCCTTGAAGTCTCTCTATCATTGAATAAATATTTTGCTCAACAATCGACCAGCGTATCTCGATTGCTTCGCGCGTATCATCCGCTCGGCCACGAGCTTCTAGGCGACGCCAAAGCTCTTCGCGTCCAACATCCAATATTATCGCACCATCTATATACTTGTCATCACCATGTTTAACTATCCAGTCCGCTTGCCATTGGTCACGCGGGTAACCATCCAATATCGCATTTCGCCCCAGTTCGACTTCCTTCATCATCTCGCCATGCATTAAATTCACCACTAACTCATCTGGCACCAGTTCGCCTCGATTTTGAATTGCCGTGATTTCCGGATCATTCAAATCGCGCAATAGCTGCCCTATCGACATCCAACGCCAACCGTATTTATCAGCTAACGTCTGCCCCTGAAGGCTCTTACCGCTACCCGCCAATCCAAATAAAACTATCATTTTTTGCTCCTTTTTCTTTTCGTAAAAAATACCCCGTCTTAAGGGGGGTATTTCCTATTTAAGACCTAATTTCATGCGTTCTGCCTTTTCAGCTTTGCGCTTGTCGCGCAAAATAGCTTTTAGGCGGCGTTCGCGCTTTGAAATTGGCTTCGAGAAACGTAGGCTTTCCTTCGCAGTCGCCATCACGCCACTCTGTAGAACCTTACGATTGAAGCGACGAATAATGTTCTCGTTGGCCTCATTCTGGTCTTTTCTAGTTACTTTGATTGCCATACTGCCGCTTATTTTAGCATATCTCCTCTAATCTTTCAAGAGACAATATATTTCCCTCGATTGAGACTTTTCCGTGCCACTCATTTTTCGTTAAGGTAAACTGCACGCGCACCCCAGTATTACTCTCGAGATTCTTCCACTCCTCCGGAGCATAAAATGCCATCATCTTCATCTCGCACCTATTCTTATCACACAACATAATCGACAGGTGCTTGTCTTTTAATACTCGCGAACTGCGCACGTAACCATCAAACTCAAACACTGGCTCCGCATTGCCGTCGCCAAACGGCTCCAACATGCTTATTTCCGCAAATAACTCCTCCGTTAGGCCGCTCAAATCCGGCAACTTTAAGTCACTCTTGCTACGCAAAAATCTTTCTTGGTCACGCAAGTTTAGACTCTTATAATAGCCGTTAATCTCTTCGCGGAACTTTTCTAAGTTTTCTTTCTCGAGACTAACTCCGCATGCTCCAGCGTGACCGCCACCAGCCAAGAGCAATCCGTCACTACAGCTTTGCAATGCTTTCGCTAAGGAAAAGTCACCAAAGCTTCGCCCCGACCCTTTTAGGCGCCCGTCCGCCAACCTCGTCAAAGCAAAAGCCGGCTTTTCATATAACTCCACCAAACGTCCCGCGATTATTCCCAAAATTCCCTCTGACCAATCGCCGCACGCTACGATTACCGCATCTTTATCAGATACCTCTATTTCTCCTACCGCTTTTTCTTGCGCTTTTCGACGTTCCCCATTCAATACATCTAACTCCTCCGCCAACAAGAGCGCCTTCGATCGGCTCTTTGACGTCATCAAATCTAACGCCAAATCCGCGCTCTTCATTCTGCCCGCCGCATTTATGCGTGGCCCTAGCTGAAAACCAATCGCATGCGTGTTTAGCTTTTGCAAATCTACACCCGCCACTCGCGCAAGTTCTTTAATGCCTGGGCGACGCGTTTTTTCTAGCACCTTCATTCCAAAATAGGTCAAGATTCGGTTTTCTTCGCGTAATTCCATCGAATCGCAAATTGTGCCAATCACTACCAGGTCCAATAACCATTTTTCTTGGCCATCGCATTTGCCCCCATTCATATCCATATTTAAAGCTCGCGCCAGCGTGAATGCTACCCCTACGCCAGCCATACGTATGCCATCTCTATCCCCCTGCTTTGGGTTTATTACCGCAACCGCCGACTTCGGCACGCTCGGTATCTCGTGGTGATCAGTCACAATCGTATCTATACCACGCCGCTTCAGCTCTGCAATTACATCCTCTGAACCAGAACCGCAGTCCACCGTCACTATCAAAGTTGCATTTTTCTTTGCTATCGTTTCTACAGCCGGCATGTTTAGGCCATAGCCATCAATAAACCGATTCGGTAATATGATTTCAACCTTCTTGCATCCATAACTCTTTAAGGCATCGTTTAGTAAAGTACTCGAAGTAATACCGTCCGCGTCATAATCACCATAAATTATGATTTTCTCTCCCCCTTCTTTCGCCTTACGAATACGCCTTACGGCCGCCTCAACCCCCTTAATCTCTAATGGATTAAAAAGATTCTCATACTTGGGGCACAAAAAACTCTCATCCAGCCCACGTTGCCGCAGAAGCTGCTTGAATAAATCCGTCATCCGATAATCTTGCTAGGCGTCTTTTTTGCGTCTTCTAGTTGTTGACTTTTAATGACGATACTCTGAAGCTCTTTTAGTATTGGGAACTGTTTATTTGTCTGATAGATGCTAGTATTCCCCTTTTTAGTCGCTACCAAAAAACCACCTTTAGTTAAGCGACGTAATTCGCGCTGAATATTCCCGGGATCTTCCTTGATCAACTTCGACAAGCCACGCACATGTGTTTTAAAATCTGGATACTTAGCAAAAACTACAATAATCTTCCGCCGCACCCGACTTGTCACGAAAACGTCTAACACTTAACCTCCTTACTGGAATAATTTTAGCTATTTTTTGTAAAATCTACAACATCACGAGATGCATTTTTCTAGCGTGTTAAAATCACATTATGAATTACTACCTTATCGCGCCCGCCAAAACCTTTCATGATAGCGACAATACTCTTACTTACGCATCCATCGAACCACTTGAGATTGGCCATATTGTCGAAATTCCACTCGGCAAAAAGACCACTGTCGGCATTGTCTCCGCCAAAACATCACAGCCAGATTTTGAAACTAAAGAAATCCTTCGCCTTCTCTATCCCGAGCCGCTCCCCAAACATCTCATGAAAGCACTATTCTGGCTCAGCGATTATTACCGTTGCCCATTGTCCGCTGCGGTACAAGCCATCCTACCTCGCGGTATCACCAAAAAACGCCGCGTTGTAAAAAATACCACAGATAGCATATTGTCTCAAAAAGCTTCTTCTAATCCGCTAAACGCCGCTCAAAAAGACGCGCTCAAAAAAATCAACCAATGTACTGCTAATACTATTATGCTTCATGGCATCACTGGTAGCGGCAAGACTAACATTTACATCGAACTCGCCAAACAGACTCTTGCTCAAAATCAATCCGTTATCCTGCTTGTGCCCGAAATCGCCCTAACCTCCCAACTAGTGCGAAATTTTCAAGCACATTTTTCCGACATCATCCTGCTCCACTCCGCTCAAACCGAAGCCGTCCGCCATCAACTCTGGCAAAAAGCCCTTCAGACTACTACTCCACTGGTCGTCATCGGACCACGTTCGGCTCTTTTTGCGCCAGTTTTGAATTTGGGAATGATTCTCATCGACGAGGCACACGAACCAGCCTATCAACAAGACCAGAATCCCAAGTACTCCGCCCTGCGCTTAGCCGCCATTATGTCAAAAACCATCCTCGGCTCCGCCACCCCTCTAGTCTCCGATTATTATATCTGCAAACAACACAAGGCTATCGTAGAGCTTAATGAGCTAGCCATCAAGAGCAATCGTCAAACCGAAATCACCCTTATCGACCTGAAGAATCGCCCTAATTTTACCCGAAGCCACCTCTTAAGCAACCAGTTGATTGATTCTATCCAAGATTCCATTAATAACCACACTCAGTCCATGATCTTTCATAATCGTCGCGGCACCGCGCCCCTAACAATCTGTGACCATTGCGGCTGGCAAGCCCTTTGCGAAAATTGCCTCTTGCCACTAGTTCTTCATGCCGATAAATACCAAATGCGCTGCCATACTTGTGGTCGCAATTATCCCGTACCTACCGCCTGCCCAGAATGCAATAACGCCACCATTCACCACAAAGGATTCGGCACCAAGATGCTAGAAGAAGAGCTGCATCGACTCTTTCCTCAAGCTCGCATTGCTCGCTTTGACGCCGATACGGAGACTAGTCAGCAGCTCTCGCAAATCTACGACCAAGTACACGACGGAAATTACGACATTATTGTGGGTACTCAAATGATCGCAAAAGGCTTCGATTTTCCAAAGCTCAGCACGCTCGGCATTGCTCAAGCCGATGCCGGATTGAGCCTTCCAGACTATTCATCCGAAGAACGAACATTTCAATTAATCACTCAAGTCATTGGCCGCGCCAAGCGTGGACACCAAAATAGTCACATTTTCATTCAATCTTTTCAACCCAATCACCCCATAATATCTCACGCCATACAAGCAGACTTTGCTGGTTTTTATAATTATTTAATCCAAAAACGACGCCAGAGTAGTCTGCCACCGTATAGTTTTTTGCTCAAATTCTCACTGTCCTACAAAACCGAGCGCGCCGCCATTTCAAACGTCCAAAAATTGAACAAAAAAATTATACAATATATACACCAACACTCTCTCGAGCAAGTCTCCGTCACGCCCCCTATGCCAGCCTTTCATGAGCATACCGCATCTGGTTATACCTGGCAAATCATCGTCAAAGCCAAATCTCGCAAGGATCTTCTTGCAATTTTCGACGCTATCGAAAAAAATCCCTATCTTCATTACTGCTTTGATCCAATTTCCCTGCTCTAGTTGTGCTTAGCCACAACGCTTATGCTCGCCACAAAACTGTTATTATGTTAAAATTTACCCCAATAAAGAGGAGTAAAATGGCCAGCAAAAAGGAAGTTATTACAACGCCAGACCCGCGTTTGCGCAAAAAATCTACCAAAGCAAAAGTCGGCGACCCAGAAGTAGAAAAAATCATTCGGGAAATGATCCAGTCTTGCATCGACTGGGAAAACGCTCACGAATTCGAGCTTTCTGCCGCCATGGCCGCGCCACAGCTTGGTTACAACAAACGTATCATCGTTGTGCGCGAAGATATGAATAACAAGGATAACGCCACTTTTGTTCCACTCCTCAATCCAGAAGTCATCAAAACCGAAGGAAAAACTCTTTATGACTACGAAGGCTGTCTTTCCGTGCCAACAATCTACGGAAAAGTTCCCCGCCCCGCTAAAGCTCGCATTAAGGCGCAGCTCGAAGATGGTACCGAGGTCCGCCTCAAGGCTACTGGTTTTCTAGCTCGCACTCTTCTACACGAAATCGACCACCTAAATGGCATTCTCTTTATCGATCATATTAAAGGTGTTAAAGATGCCTTCTATAAGCTCAACGACAAGGGCGACCTCGTGCCGCTCGATTACGATAAAAACATTAAAGGCAACAAGGAGCTTTATCCCGATGGCGACGAAGACTAAAGTCATCTTCTTCGGCAATGAGCAACTCGCTCAGGGCATTAAAGCCAAGACTCCCATATTTGAAGCTCTACTTGCAGACCAAAACATCGACATCTGCGCCCTTGTATTGCCCAAAGCACACGTGCGCAAGCCGTTCCCTATTTCAATCTTAGCCAAGAAACACGGCATTGAAATAATAGAAGTCCAGAGAGCCTCGGAACTTTTGCCAATTGTCGAGCGGCTCAAACCCGACCTTGGCGTACTGGCCGCTTTCGGAAAACTCGTCCCCGAAACCGTAATTAACGCAATTCCCGCCGGCATCTTAAATATCCACCCCTCGCTTCTACCAAAATATCGCGGCACTACCCCTATCGAAACCGCCCTCCTAAACGGCGACGTTGAAACCGGCGTATCCATCATGCGCCTCGCTAAAGAGATGGACGCGGGCAATATCCTTGCACAAACAAAAGTCGCCATTACTACAGAAACTACCAAACAATCTCTCTATGAAGAGCTCGCCACACTTGGCGCGAAACTACTTTTAGACGTAATACCTGGAGCCCTAGCTAAAAATGCCCCTGAGACCGCACAGGATGGCGCAGAAGCCACTTTTACATCAAAACTTACCAAAGACCTTGCGCTTTTAAAACCAGCCGAGAAAGCCGCTCAGACGCTCTACAATGAGGTTCGCGCTTATGCTGGTTTTCCAAAATCCAAGACAACCCTACTCAACATCCCCTGCACTGTCACCCAAGCACATGTTGCCAGCCAAGCCTCAACCGAACTTGACCTACTCTGCGCCGATGGTAATTACCTCATTATCGACCGCCTGCTCCCAGAAAATTCCAAAGAAATGGACGCCAAAAGCTTCCTTAACGGGCATAAAAAGACCTACTGATCTTGAAAAAAGCTCGACCTGTAGCCGAGCTTTGATTGTTTTTACGGAAGATACTTTTTGTAGCTTACTCCCCCAGGCACAAATTGACGAGCTTGTTGATATGGACCTGCGTGGAATCAATGAGCGGCACGCCGACATCACCTTCCTGCAAAATCATGTCCAGTTCCGTACACCCCAAGATGACCGCATCCGGCCTATGTCCGAGGGTCTCCCCAGAAACAATGCCGTCTACGAAGCTCACCATGTACGTCTTCGAATCCGGCAGTACGATACCATGGCACAACTCGTCAAAGATGATTCGATCAATCTCTGCGACATCGCGCGGAAGCTTCCGCATATCGAGAACTTCAATGCCATACCCGTCAGCAAGAAAATCCGCCATAAACCTTTCCGTCATTGTGAACTTGGTTCCAAGCAACAGAACACGCTTGGCGCCAATCTTTTCACATTCTTCGCCAATGCAGTCACCGATATGGACCAGCGGCATATCACGACCAGAAATAGGACGCCCCACTTCTTTTGCTACTTTATGCATAGTATTCGTAGCAATCGCCACATAATCACATCCGTCATAGTTAACCAGATTCAGGGCTTCACGCCGAAGCATAAGAGCAATCGTATCCCATTCACCGCGCTCCATCAGGGCGTAATACTTCGCGAAGTTAACGCTCCGCACGTACATATCAGCCGAGGTCAGACCGCCAGCACGCTCATTCACCAGCTGATTAATCCCCAAGTAATAATGCGTCGTAGATTCGGGACTTAATCCCCCAATTATGCCTATGATTTTCATATACACCTTCCTTTCTAATGTGCAAGCTCCAACAGTTTCGAGAGTTCAACGATAACTATATAATAAATCCTCCCCTTTCTCAAGAGGAGGATTAAAGAGTATTCCGCAAATAAATATTATCGCTAGCTATTCCGCCGCTAAAATAGCATCTTTTTGCTCGCGAATTTCATTCTGTAAATCCGTCAAGCTTTCTTTAATAATCTGCTGATATTGCGGACAGTTCTGATTAAGCCATTTTGCAGTTACGTAATCTGAAAGGAGACTATTATCGCCGTCTTGTGCACCAGTGTTACGCTTTAGGGTCTGATAAACCTCATCATTTTGGTAGTCGCCATACGAATCCAGCAACCCCTGAAGCGTAGCGGGGTCGTTATCGATAATGCGCTCAAATTCGCTGAGCTGGTCATCATTCAGGCTCTCGCTCATACTTTCGCCAATGCGAATTTCTAGCTGATCTTGCGCATACTGCAAGAAAGCCTCCTTTTGCGAATCCGGAAGATCGGCCAATCCGACGCTATCCAAGAACCTATTATCAAATTTAAACATTGCGTTACTCTCCTATTTACCACCATTTTAGCACAAAAACGCTAATGATTATTATATTACAAAATCTTTTTCTTCTTGTACTCGCGCACGAAGAACTTCAAAGTATCACCAATTTCCAGCTGAATCTTCTTGCTAGTCTTTAGAGACAGACCGCCAATTTCGCCCTCAGCAAGCGACGGCACATTAATTTTGCCCTCTTGCGTGCTAATCACCTCAAACTCACCCAATTCGACTTTCTTACGATAAGCATGACCAAGCATACCTGGCGCT
The DNA here is from genome assembly GCA_016290315.1 of Candidatus Saccharimonadota bacterium. Classification (GTDB taxonomy): domain Bacteria; phylum Patescibacteriota; class Saccharimonadia; order Saccharimonadales; family Saccharimonadaceae; genus UBA2834. The sequence goes on from JAEETK010000012.1 coordinate 11,370, forward strand.
ACACGTCCCTTCTTGACCTGTCCACCAGTAATAATTTCCGTTTTTTCAGTGCGGAACACGCCCTTTACTTCCAGCTCGCCAGTCTCGGTTTCTACTACTTCCGCATCAAGCATTTCTTCCATATCATGCTTTGCGTCATCTAGCAATTCATAGATCACTCGGAATACGCGCACTGGCACACCGTTGCGTTCTGCCATTTTCGCAATCGCATTCGGAACCGTCACATTAAAACCGTAAATAACCGTTTTGCCGCCCGACGCCATATAAACATCGTTCTCAGAAATTGCGCCAACACCCGTCGATACGATATTTAGAGTAATTTCACCTTGCGTGTCTATCATACGTAAAGAATCGACTACAGATGTAACCGATCCGGCGACATCGCCTTTTACGATTACGTTGAATGTCTTCGTATTATCTGCCACATTCATCATGCGCAGCATATCCGTTGCGGTCACATTTGTGTTTGCGCTGTCATTCGCTTCGGCTTGCGCATTTAATAGTGCCATCTTGCGCGCGGTTTTTTCATCGGAAACTTCTTCAAACTTATCGCCAAAATTAGGCAACTCCTTAAAACCTGTCACTACTACTGGCGTCGAAGGCGTAGCTTTCCCTTTTGGCTTATTCTTCCAATCAACCATCGTGCGCACCTTTGCATAGGTCTTGCCAGCTACAATAAAATCACCTGTCTTCAGCTCGCCGCCAGTTATCAATAAGTTCACTACTGAGCCTTTCCCAATCTCCATATGACTCTCAATTACGAGGCCTTCGGCTGGAATATTAGTATCCGCTTTTAGCTCATCAATGTCGGCCGTCAATAAAATCATATCTAGCAATTTCTCGACATTCTCGCCAGTTTTTGCGGAAATCGGCACCATAATCGTATCACCACCCCACTCTTCAGGGTTAAGATTAAAGTCTGTTGCTAACTGCGCCTTCGTTCGGTCAATATTAGCGCCTTCTTTGTCAATCTTATTTATCGCAACAATAATCTTGGCATTTGCCGCCTCAGCAAACTTAATCGCCTCTGCCGTCTGAGGCTTTACGCCATCATCGGCAGCCACCACGATAATTACAATATCCGTAAGCATTGCGCCATGCTGACGAATTGCCGCAAAAGCTTCGTGGCCCGGCGTATCCAAGAACGTAATCTTGCGTTCTTTATACTCCATCTGATAAGCCGAGATATGCTGCGTAATACCGCCCGCCTCGTCGTCAACAGTTTTCTTCTTCAGCAAAGTATCAAGCAAAGTAGTCTTGCCGTGATCAACGTGCCCCATTACTGCTACCACTGGTGGACGCAATTTTGCATCCTTCGACAACTCGCGTTTTATGCCAGGAATCTTTGCCGAATTCTCTTTCTTCTCAAAGCGTACATTCGTAAAACCAAGCTCCTCGGTCATAATCTGAGCCGTCTCCGCATCTAGGCGCTGATTAATCGTGGCCATAATGCCATTCTTGAATAACTCACCAATCAGATGCGTGACAGATACACCCAATGCACTTGCTAGCTCGTCTACCGTAATCGAGCCAGAAATTTGTATTACTTTTTCTTCCATTTTCTAGCTCCTTTCGTTAAAAGTAATAATAAAAATCCACCCCCAGCAACTTCTACTATTTTACCATATTTAAAATAAAATATCAAAAATCCGCGCACAGATTGACAAAAACCGCTTTATGATGTATAATAAATAACACGATCTGGGTACTTTAGGAGGTGACTAATGAAGAAAGTGATAATCGCGATTGCTATCGTCGCATTGTTAGCGTGTGGCTGCTCCGGCGGCGTAGAAGAAAAAACTACTACTGAGTCTACAGCAACATCTGGGGATCAGTTTATCTTCGCAAAAATCCCAGGCGAGACCGACTTGGTTTACGTCATTAAAACAAATGGCGTATACATATACTGGACAAGTGCTACTTACAGCGCTTTCTATGTAGATGGTATGGCTCCCTTTACGCCAAAATACGGGTATGGCGGAACTCACGTTTACTATTTACCGGGAGAGAACAAACTGGTAAACGAAAACGGCGAGGAAGTTCCGGGCATAAAACGAGATGTCGGTGACCGACCAGAGTTTTAATCGCACGGCCGCCAACAGAAAACACCAACCCAGATCGCACAAAACCTAAACTGCCGACTTAGTCGGCAGCTTTTTCTTTTTTGTCAAAACCCAGCTTATAATATCAACGTGGTTTTGGTGCATCCCCAAAAATTTATTCAACTTTTCCGGTAAGAATCTCGTCTGAATCGACCACCTTGCCGTATTGCATCGGAAAAGTATAGTCCAATAATATCTTTTGCAATTCTTGGCGCACCAGCAAATCCGTTGTCTCTACTAAATCGCGCGGAATTATGAAGTTATAACCCTTGCTAAACCCGCTCGCAATACTAGACAACACGCAGCCATCCGTAAACACACCACAAACAACCAAGTCCGTAATCCCTCTTCGCTCTAAATAATCAACCAGCTCAGAGCTAGCAAAACAATCATAGGTATTCTTTTTTACTACAAAATCCGTCTCAGCCGGCTCGATATGGTAAAATTCCTCCTCGAAGCCTTCTTCGCCAAAATAGGTCGCCTCTGGGCTCTCGTCATACAACCGAACAATATTCTCTGGCAAATAATCACGCGTCCAAGGCTGCAACCCCATCATAATTACATTCTTGTTTACCCGATTACGATACGCATCTACAAACTTCAGCAGCCTCTCGTCCACCATCTTGCGAATCTTATTATAGGTAATCCCGATCGATGGATCCTCGCACTCTTCATGACAACAAGAATTAACTATATCAATCACCAACAAAGCGGTCTTATCTGGAAATTTCAAAATCTCACTCATTATATCTCTATTTTAGAGGCTATATAGCCAACCCGTCAAAACGTTCGCCCCAATTGCGGACAATATCACACCAATCACTACAATCACAATCAGTACCACCAACGCGGCAACACTAATCGGCTCTTTCTCGTAACGCCCCCGCTGACGCCGACGCTGCACTTTCACTAACGATAATCCCGCCAAGCTCGCCAAGACCGATGGCGCCACAAATAAAGCAATCGTTAAGCCTTTCCCCGCTACGTCAATAATGTCCTCGCAGCTCAACTTTGCTACTATAATGACCGCCTCTATTAGGAATGAGAAGAAAATATATTCAATTACTTTTTTGATATATTCCCACATACTCTCAATATATCATAAAAATCTATCAGCCTAACGCATATCCACTTATGCTATACTGAGCCCATATGAACACTACACAATCATCTACCCCCACAAAACCACAAGATAAAACAGCAACACCCGCCTCGAAAACTGGCAAAAAATCTTCAGTCTACCTCTGCATTGCCTCTTCTGCGGTTATTTTCGTAATTGGCTTAGCCTACCTACTTATAACATCATGGATGTCTTATAGTTCCTGTTATGCAGGTGGTAGCGCAAGCCGCGATCAGACCTGCGGCGTAATAATACTTGGCGTCGGCATACTTATTTTCCCTCTTCTTGCGCTCTCTGTTGTTCTAGGTATCGTCATCGGTAACGTCATCAATAAGAGCCGAAACAGCAAAAAATAATCACCGAACAAAACAAGGCCCAACTTTCGTTGGACCTTGTTTTTTATTAGAGCAAAGATGTTATTTCTTAGCTTTCTTGTCGGCAAAACTCAAAGAAATCTTGCGACCCTCTTTGTCGATATCGAGCACCTTGAACTCTTTGCGCTCGTTGAGCGTGAAGATTTTTTCTGGGTCAACATCACTACCTTCGCCGAGCTCCGATACGTGAACCAGAGCTTCAACAGCTGGCGAGATTTGCACAAAAGCGCCAAATGGTGTGATACGAGTAATCGTGCCTTCAACCTTGTCGCCCTTGTTGAAGTTGGCAATCTCAGAAAGCCATGGATCTTCTTGAAGCTGCTTCATCGAAAGACTCAAACGATCTTTGTCGATAGCGATAATCTTTGCCTCGACTGTATCGCCGACCTTTACGTAGTCGGCTGGGCTGTTTACACGCTCCCAAGAAATCTCAGAAATGTGCACCAAGCCTTCGATACCATCTACGTTTACAAAGATACCAAAATCTACTACGCCAGTGACAACACCCTTTACAATATCGCCAACAGCAAGCTTTGCAAAGCGCTCAGCGAGACCATCTTTGATTGCTTCCTTCTCAGAAAGAATCAACTTATTGGTCTTGCGATCGGCATCAAGGATGCGAACGCGAATATCTTTACCAACTAGCGCATTAAGACGCTGAAGGATTTCATCCTTGTCAGAACCACCAACGCGTGGATAATGTTCTGCCGAAAGTTGCGAAACTGGCAAGAAGCCACGAATGCCCTCGTACTCGACCAAGAGGCCGCCACGGTTGGCATCGTATGGTTGAACTTCGATGATTTCGCCAGCATCAAGCTTAGCAGCAATCTCATCCCAGCCCTTTTCTTTTACGGCTTTGCGGAGAGATAGCAATACCATGCCGTCTTCCATTTCGGTATCGATAACGCTAGCCGAAACAGCATCACCTTCCTTTAATTGGCGCCCAAAGGCAACCTCGCGACGTGGCACAAGACCAACACCGCGCGCGCCGAGATCAATCAAAATCTCGTGCTTCTTGACAGACATAACCGTACCTTCGATCGTGTCACCAAGAATGATTGGTTGGATATCTTCTCCCGCAAGGAGTTCATCCATTGTAATTTTAGCTTTTGTAGCCATTTATTGTATTTTCCTTTCGCTGGAACTACTCATCGTCCTTCGTGTGATCCACAAAAAACAATGAGTAGCTCCATGCTACCCATTATTTTAACCTATTTTACAGATTAGGTAAAGCACAAGCTAAACAGATTGCTTCTTTACGAATGAAACGTTTAGCGCAACCAAATATGCAATCACCGCAAAAGCGACAACTGATACTAATGAATCGACTGGGCCAGTATGCGGCAAATTGTTAGATTTTTGCGCCGCTTCTCGCTCAGCTTTCTCTTGGGCAGCCTTCTCTGCCGCTTCTCTCTCGGCCTTCTCGCGAGCGGCTTTTTCTTCCGCCGCCTTCTTTTCGGCTTCTGCCTTTGCCTTCTTTTCTTCTTCAGCTTTTTGCTGAGCCTCTTTCTCGGCATCGGATTGGCCATCAGAGTCAATCTTGTCACCAATACTACCGTTGTTTGTATTATTAGAGCCATTATTGCCCGTAGAGGCAATCGACTCGTTTGTAGTATTTGGCTTCGGCGAAGATGACATCGAGATTGCCACAACTAAGCCGGCAATCAAAATCACGCCAATCAGCCCTATTACTGCGCCCCACCCCCAACGCCTATATTTCGCATTTACATCCATCACTCAAACTCCATCTAAGATTAGCCTAACTATACCACTATTCCACAGGTGTCACAAGCATAACCAGCATAATTTTGCAAGATGATGTTATACTATTTTCATGTATCTTTGTATAGATATCGGAGGAACAAAAACTATCGTAGCCCTTGTCGACAGCAAAGGTAAACTTCTCCACTCCGTCAAATTCCTAACTAATAACAACCAAACAAAGTTTTACGAAGCGCTTACGCAACAAATCCGCGTCAATTTTGTCATGTCTAGCATCAAGGCTATTTCCGTCGCTATGCCCGGTCTCGTCAAGCACAACCGTGCCGTTTGGCTTGGCAATCTCCCCTGGCATGATATGGATATTGCCAAAATGCTCAAAGCCGACTTTGGCTTACCTGTCTACGTAGAAAACGATGCCAATCTCGCCGCTCTCGCCGAAGCGCGTAGCGCCAAGGGCCGTTCCCTATATTTCACCTTCTCTACTGGTATTGGCGGTGGCGTAGTCGAAAATGGCGCCCTATCCAAACGGTATTCAGACTTTGAGCCCGGACATGTCGAATTTATCTACGACGGCGAAAAATCCGAATGGGAAGATCTTGCCGCCGCTAGCGCAATCAACGCCAAATACAACAAGCTCGTCAACGACATCACCGACCCTGCCGACTGGAGTGAGATCGTCAACCGTATGCTCCTAGGTATCGCGCCACTTACCACTTCTATCAAACCAGACCGCATCATCTTTGGTGGCCCACTCGGCTTAATGCTTAATCATTATCGCACCGAGCTTCGCACGAAGCTCACCGCCCAACTCCCCCCTAAAATCACCACGCCACGGCTATTTGTTGCCAAATATGGCAGTTTTTCTGTAATCTACGGATGCTATCATTATGCCAAGCTTAAAGAAGCTCGTCGCTAAGATATCCGCCGATTATCCAGAACTCCAAATCGCCCCAGGCGAGCGCTTCCGTTTTTCGCCCCCAAATCACCTCTATTATCAGACCGTCGGCCATCCACTCGAGCTTCTGCACGAACTCGGCCACTATCTTATCAATAAATCCAACTACACTTCCGATATTGAACTCGTCGAAATCGAATCCCAAGCCTGGGCAAAGGTTCGTGAAATTTGCGAACGCTACGGCATAAAGTATGACGAAGATTTCGCCGAAGATCACCTCGACAGCTACCGCGATTGGCTTCATCTAACTTCTCTTTGCAAAAACTGCAATCTTTCCGGCTATCAAGACTCTTCTCTGCTTTACCATTGCCCCCTTTGTGGAGCCACTTGGCGTTCTCGCATTACACCAGAATAAACCAATAAAAAAGCCGCTTCCTTTACGGAAACGGCACCCAGCTACTATCTGGGCAAGGGATATCTACCCCACGATACTTCCTTACGAGCTCAGGAAGAATACCCGGGAACACCCGCCATTCTGCGATTGTCGCCTTTGTCCCATACTCACAAGTACACCCCATTCCAAACTGAGGATCAACCGGCCTTAACAGCTTGCCGCCAGCAGGACGCTGTTCCCAATCAAACATACATCCGCCTTCTTCGCGCCATGCTACGCACGCCCCTGCTCCAGCGCATCTTCCATCGAAATCGATTATGGCCGACTCTCCAGAATTACGCATTCGCACTAACGTGCCAAAACCCGACAGCCAGTAATCCGAAAGATCGACTATCTCTATTGTCAAATAGCCCTTCTTTAGTTCTCGCTCCATCAACTCCAGGGTCGGCGGAACTCCAAACCACTTTTCAAAATCGTCTGGACTCACGAAACATCCGCATCTTTTGCAGCATTTTCCGCCACAAGTTTTGCAGAGCTCGGGGTTCTTTAAGGTTGCCTCATCGTAATTCTTCGGATACGGGCTAGGCGTTATTTCGCCCTTCAACTCATTTACAATCCTTAGAATCATCGGACTAAAGTTGATACCATGCACTATACCCAACACAAATCACCTCCAATCTGGCCAGTATCCCCCATATCGTAAAATATCTACATCGAGTATGCAAGCATAACAATTATGCTATTCGCTTTAAAAAATGTCAAAAAGCCGCCCCACCACGGGGCGGCAACTAATCATATACTGGCACTGGCTACTTTCAAAATCATTACGAAAGCGGAGTCCAACCCGTCTTTGGCTCCGGAATTTTCAATCCGCGATAGTTATTCGCTAAGTCAGTAAGAAGATCCGGAAACATCAGCCATTCTCCTGCCGCACTTTCGACAGGATAGTCACAAACACACTCTAGAGGAGTATTGCCCGGTTTCAGTAACTTTCCGCCAGCAGGACGATGCTTCCAATCAAACATACATCCACTTTCTTCGCGCCACGCTACGCACGGACCAAATCTACCCGCGACAATATCCGGACTATCATCCATAATAACAACTTGCTCACCGGAACGACGCATACGTAACAGCATGCCAAAAATAGAATCCGAACCGTAGTCAACTGCCACAATTGATAAATAGCCCTTTCTTAGTTCTCGCTCCACCAACTCCAGGGTCGGCGGAATTCCAAACCACTTTGTGAAATCGTCCGGGCTCAGAAGACACCCACATGTCCAGCAGCATAACCCACGACAAGAGCTACAACGCTCCTCATTTCGCAACTCCGGCCTGTCATAATCTTTTTTAAATTTGCCAGGCTCTATTCCCATCTCTCTTAAAGCAGATGTCAATGCTAAAGCTTTGCTTACTGTGCCCACTATCATCACCTCCAATCTGGCCAGTATGCTACGTAAAATAATACATTTCTCACAAACACGCAAGCATAACCATAAAAAATCAGACACGCTTTTGCGTGCCTGACTTCTATAATAATTTCTATTTTTTAGTTTTCTTTTTTAGCTTTACCGCGCTTAGAAATACGGCCACCTTTTGCGCCAGCAATCTTTGCTAACTCAGGATTTGCAGCGAAACCGCCAGTGTGACCATTGCGACCACCCTTGCGACCGATCTCGGCATAAAAATCTTTGCCATATTTGTTCTTATTAGTTGCGGCAGCTTTTTGGCCACCAGCCTTAGTTCCAGCCATTTCTAGCTCCATTTCTGCCCACCATATAACTTTATAATTGCCACCCCTTTACGATGACCAACTCAAAACCGAGGCGCCATCTCAGGTGCTTATGCCTATTCTAGCATAAAGCTTCTGTTTTGTCAATATGTTTTTGCTTAGAAATATGTCATAATATCCGAACACGATAATTCAAAAAAATCTTGACAATATATCACAAGCGGTATAGTATCAGAGTTAATTGAAGTTGCTAAAAACTGCGAGGGCCTTCAATTAAAAATACCTCCGAATTCTAATTCAGGAGGTATTTTTATGCGTCTTTTTCGTCAGACCGGCCTTAGAACGCATTTTATGCGGTCATCCATTTTTGGCCTCTGTTATTTGTTGATCATTCCCTTCAATTTATTTGCCACATTATCAACTATGCCGCTCGCCAGTGCGCTAGCTACGGCTTCGTAGATTTTATTCGCAATGCCTTCATCGATTTTCAGCTTTTCTACTAAAGTCTTAACAATATCATCCTTATTTTTATGGCCCACAAACGACTTACCATCCAACAAATCTCCAGCCTTCGCAATTACGTCGTCCGGCAAATCAACTTTTTCTTTAATTGCTGCAACTATTTTACCTCTATCCATCTATCACTCCTTTTTCTCATTATAAAACAAAAAATCACCCACAGGTGATCCGAGAAAAATGGTGGAGTAGATTAGACCGAAGCCTAATCATACCCCATGTAACTTCTATTATATCACGCTGAAGCCAAATCGTCCAAAAAACACCCATCCGTCATTGACAAATGGTAATACTTATTGCAAAATCAAAAATAGTAGCTCTTTTATATCCTAGGCGGCAGCCTTTAAAATGCGGAGGTGAAAAATGAAAATGCCCCTTATTCGCAAAACGTACTTTGAGTGCGAAGAAGATCGCGAAGCTAATTCTATCGTACTCGGCGCCATACTCGAAGAAATATTAAAAGTAGAGTATAATCAGACGACCGTCAGCTTCACCAGTTCCCTTCTTGATGGTCCGTGGGCCATCCATATTTCAGATTGGCACGACAACGAAAAGAAGCCCCACTACGAGTTGGAAGTCGGAAGCGACTTATCGAGCAAATCCGAAGACTTCGAGACGCATCGCGCCTTTCTCGTAGAGTACTGCGATTACGACTCTGTCCTGGAGGGCGGACCGTCTATCGCCCTGGCTCCCGGCCATTATTCTATCGAAGTCTGGCTCAGCGCCAAAGAAGAAGACGCCCTGGTGAATTTAATCGCGAAAGACATCAATCGAGCCTACCTGGCCTCATTAAAGAAAGCCTTTCCACACCTGTACGTCTTAACCTCCAATCTCATGCCTATCCTGCAGGATTAAGGCATTACCGTCCCCAGCCGTACGCTGGGGATTTTTGCTCATCATTATTCAGACGTATTGACAAACATAACCATATATGCTACAATAGCCGACGGTACATTCACGACTACTCGTAGAGGAGGTGACGTGTTTTGGAAGAGGAATATCGCGAATATAATTTCGTAGACGACGGTTACATACCCCTCCTAGAAGGCGTACAAGTTGACGATTTAGTCGAAATCGCCCTTAAGAGCCTGCCGAAAGAAGAAATAGTACCCGTGGTGTTTCGCGTTACACGAAACGAGCGTCTTGGAGATACTCACGTTATTTACGGAACGCTCTCAGACGAAGACGGGCTCTTCCGCCAGATCGAATTCAGATTCGATGAGGACGGGGATAGCACCATCCGTGCCTACATACAGGCACCGTTCATTTTTCCCAAACTCTGCTAGTTACTACATAGCGGAGTTTTTTCTTGCTCAGCCAAATAACTAAATAACCGGCCGCTTAGATATGTCATTTCGAACTTTCAAATAGGCATTCCGCGGCATATTTGCCTGCTGAGGCGCAAACGTAACACCTTGACTTTCAAGCCTATCTATCCATTTTTCTTCATCATAATGATCAGGGTGCTCCATCATGATATGGCCAGCGTCCCACTCTCTACGCATAATCTTAATTTCCTTAGCTAACTCACGTGATTTGTTCCCGTACTCCTTAGATAAGTCTATGGACGCCCCCAAAACGATAGCGCCAAATTTCTGAGCACGCGTTTTTGGGGTTGGATACAGTTCGTAACGTTTAGCAAAAAATGCCTCATTAATATCACCTATGCCACGCCCGAGAATAGAGCGTGTATCATACCAAACCGGCGTACCTCGCATTTGCCTTTGACCTTCTTTACTAACCTGCCAACCGGGAGTCCAATAATAATAACCATTAACACTAGCAGCCTCTGGAATAGCCCGAGAGATAAGATACTCAGCAATGCCAAGAGTAGAACCGCTACGTTCAACCTCGTCAATAATAGTAATATTCTTCCCTTCTAGGTTAGTTGGAGTACTCATAATCTCTTCAATATCTTCGTTTTTTATGCCTCCAGGAATAAATAAGGCACGTATGCGAGCAATGTCCATATCCGTAACATTTTCCTTGCGAAAATCGCTAGCATTCGCAAGGCGCAAGGTACCATCAGAATCTTCGATTTCGCCGTTCATATTGACTGGCGTTTTCGTACGCTCAAACCATTCCATACGATCTATAGCAAGATAAGAATGCTTTGGGCGAGGCTTATCTGTGAAAGCGTCCCAAAAAACATTATTTAACCAACTAACTGGACGAGCGGACTTATCCAGATATATAACGAAGTCGGCAGCCGGTATTTTTTCGCGCCCCTTACCGTCACCCATATCTTCGCCAGCAATAACGGCAATGCAATCAGCCGTAGCCTTCACATGACGACTCATAGTCTCGTCAAGCGGCAGAGTCTCAGCATCGCTGCCCCAGCGTTCACCTTTCAGAGCTTGCTGAGAAAAAATCGGAAAATCATCGGGATTTACATGAAAACGCTTAGCGGGATCAAGCATAAGCTCTTCCTCGGAGTATTGATTCGGATCCTCCGGAAAACGGAGTTCTTTTTGATGCTGCTCACCTCCAGCGTTAGTCGGCTTTAGTTTCTCTGACATATATAAACAAGCTCCTTTTTCTATATTTTATCATTAAAAAATCGGCCTAAACGCCGTTTTTTTACTTCTCTGGTGGGGATATGTGGACTTGAACCACAGACCTCGTCATTATCAGTGACGCGCTCTAACCAGCTGAGCTATATCCCCAATACAAGCTATTCTACTAAATATCCCCCAAAAACGCAAGTCGCCCACGCACAAAGTGCCCCATGTATGCTACAATATGCTTATGGAAGGATATAATATCGGTTACCTTTTCGGAGGAATCGCACTCTTAGCTGCCGGCATCTTAATCGTCGTTTTTCATCAGAAAATTGCCGACAATTTAGCTGGCGGTTTTAATAGTTATAACAAAGTTAAACTATTTGGGCTTGGCGCTTGCATACTCGGTATTGTCTTCATTGCCAATCTTCATATCTTCATTCTTAATTTCCTGCTCCACCTCATTATGCCGAATATCTTCAAGTAGCCTCCATATTTGACATACTGCTAGATTATATGGTATAATAATTACACCTATTTTAGGCGCGTTTTTAAAGCGCCTCGTTTTTTACAAAGGAGGAAAAGGATGTATACGAAAGAAGAAATCACTAATATGGTTCTCAGCAACAACACCCACGCCGTCGTCGAATTGTTCCAGGAAATCTGCCCCGACATCAAGGGCGAATTCTACGACGAGAACATTCCCGACTATTCCATTTACAGAGGCGACATCTACAAGGTCCGCCTCGCCTTAAAGGCTGCCACAATTAAGGCTTGTCAATCAATAAGGCTCGGCAATGAAATGGCAGAAACCCTGATCGTCTGCACTGCTGGAGCTGTCCATCTTCCCTCATTCGCCGAAGACATACTGACAGCCCACTTCATCGACATCGAAATGCTCGATGACAGATCATTCTCTGCAATAAAGAAGAATGTCCAAGGGAAAAGATTCAACGTCGATGTCTGGAATCAGATCGCGGGTATGGACGACGACGTTTTCCAGGATCTCCTTGGAGCCATCGCCAGCAAAAAAATCACAATACGGAACACTGCCATAAAAGCCGTCATAATACGCAGGTGCCTGAAATGGATCAACCCCCGCGCCGTCCCAGAATCAACCTTCTGGTCCCTGGTATACATGAACCTCGATTTGCAGTACTGCGACGAGCCACACGAAGTCGAATACGTCGACAGTATCGACGATTATTGAGGTTCGTACCCCCTCCCCTCCCAATAAACATCCACCGGCCCAGCCGGTGGTTTTTCTTGTACAAACATAAAACCCATCGCTAATACTCTCTCCTTTTGACATAAATCAAAAATATGATATAATCTATACTACCTGTTGTTAGGCGCAATTAGGCGCCTCGTTTTTTACAAAGGAGGAAAAGAATGTTCAAGAAAAGGATTCGAGAAGCAATCGCCAATAACGACACGAGAGCAATCATCGCCGAGTTTAAGGGCGTAGAAAAAAGTATCAGCGGCAATATCCACGGAAATGTTCCCAGGTATATCGTCTATCTCGGCGATGCCGACATCGTCCGATATGCGCTCGAACAGATCGCTATCCACGAATGCGCAATCGGCATCGAAGATAATATGGCCGCCACGATCATCGCATGTATTGCGGGCGCTGTCCAGCTTCCGCGATTTGCAAATGACATACTCGCGGCACAAAACTACGATATCGACAAATTCGACAGCACCATTGGGGCCATTCCTTCCGACATTAAAAGGGAAATCCGGGACGACGAATTCAGTGAATACACTTGGTCGAAAATCAAAGATTTCCCCGAGGACACATTCACGGAGCTCATCGCCGCAATCGCGATGCGAGAGATATGGATCAAAAATTGCCAGTACACCGCGCACCTCTTGCTCGAATGCTACAAGTGGTGGAGCGCGGTGCCCAAGGAATTTTTCTGGTCAATGTTGTTGTCCAGTATCGACTTCAGAAATTGCAATGCCCCGGTAAAGACCGCATACATAAACGGTTGCTACTACTGATACACCTCCACACAAGAAACTGTCCGCCTCACACCGAGGCGGACTTATTTTATTCTGCTAGTTCTGCCCTATATTGCCCTGTATCGCGCAATAAAATTCCATGCGCCTCATAAAACTTAATCGCGTTCTCTTTATTCTCGCGACTAGTCGAAGTAAACTCTAGCCTCTGGCAACCTTTTGCGCGCCCCCAGTCTTTCACTGCTTCTAGTAAGTCGCCCCCAATACCCTGGCCCCGATACTGCTCATCAACTACCAAATCTTCCATATAGACATTCTTGCGCGTAGTCATCATTACGACAGATACCACCACCATCCCCACTACTGTTTCATTATCAACCGCCAACAAGATATCATGATATGGCGAAAGCATAATTTCTTCCAAACGCTCACGATCCAGTGGCGAGCCGTCATATTTTACGCTCAGCTGTCGACGCAAAATGCCCAATTTTTCCGCAACCTCACCGTCATATTCGGTCATTGGCCCAATTTCTATCATGCCCCAATCTCCTTTTCAATTATCTCTGCTAAAATCTCCCCGTGTTTTTCAACCAAATTAACATCCTCCCCCTCTACCAAGATGCGTATCTTATTTTCCGTGCCCGAATAGCGACAAAACACTCGGCCAGTTCCGGCAAATTCATTTTCAGCTTTCTTTACAGCTTCGCTAAAACCCTTCACTTTATCTAAAGGTCTTTTTTCGCTCACTTTTATCCCCCATTGCTTCGACGGCATACTTTCATAATCTGCCCACAAATCCGCCAATCGTTTTCCTTTTTCTTGCAAAATCTTCGAAATAAACAAGGTCATAAAAGTTCCATCCGAAGCTTCAAACCATGGCCGGTAAATAATATGTCCCGCCAATTCACTACCGAGATTCGCCTTTAGCTCGCGCATCTTTTGCGCCACAAAACGATCGCCCACCACAACCTTTTCTACCTTTACGTCCATCGCCTCAAGATACTTCACCGTTGCGTAATTGCTATATTCCGTTACTACTACAGTATTATTTGGCAGCTGTTTTTTCTCGCGTAAATAAGTCGTCAATAATATATTAATTCGATCACCATCCCAAAGTCGCCCTTCTTCGTCTGCAATAACAATACGGTCCGCATCGCCATCAAGCGCAACCCCCATTACGCCACGCTTTTTTGCTTTGGCGGCCATTTTCTCCGGAGAAGTTGCGCCAAATCCGTCATTAATATTTTTCCCATCCGGTTCAGGATCAATCTGTTCTATATCTAAACCAAACCCCTCAAGCACTGCTCGACTGAATTCGTATCCAGCGCCAGATGCAGTATCCAATACGATTTTTCTACCCGCCAAACTATCCCCCAACTTCAATTCGTCGTCTACCATTTTACTGTACGCATCTATCGCATCTTCGCGCGTAATCAGTTTGAAATCTACTTTAGGCAAATCTACGTCATCATCTAGCTCATCTTTAAAGAATTCCGCCTCTATTTCTAGCTCTTCCTCGTCCGGTAGTTTATCGCCATCTGCCGCAAATACCTTTACACCATTATCGGTCGCCGGATTATGCGATGCTGTCAGCATTATTCCGCACGACACATCATCGCGCGCTGCGACAATCTTTTGCACCGCCGGAGTCGGCAATATTTCAAGATCCTCAACTTCCGCACCGCATTCCTTCAACCCATCAATAACGCATTCTCGCATCCACTCACCGCTTTCGCGCGTATCGTGCCCCAATAGTGCTAATCCGCCTTTAAAATGCTTCGCAATTGCGCGGCCTAAGTTATGCATCATGTTCGGCCGAAGCGGCTTTTTGCCTACCTCGCCACGTATCCCATCCGTCGCCCCAAAAATTAACTTTTCCATAACGTCATTCTAACAGCTTTACAGCCACTCTGCCAAATTATGAACCTGTAAAAATAATGCGCACAAAATCGCATTGTAGTAAATTTTACACGCGCTACCCCTGTTATTTTTGCATAAAATTTTTATACAAAATCTATTGACAAGCATTCGTAACCCGCTTATACTAAAAATAGCTTTTGTGATTATTCGCAGATTACAAAAGCCGCACTATTCTTCAAAAACAAAAATTATCTACCAAAAAACAAAAAACACAATCAGAAAACTCCGATTCGAGCGTGACATTATTTCTCTCAAGGTCACAGCACAACTGAATTCGGAGTTTTTTGTCGACCCCGTCAGCCAATCAGCAAAACTCGCGACTATTTTTTCGCCACCATCACCATCCCAACCGCAATTACCTTACTAATCTATTTATGTAAAAAATACATAAACAGATTGATGACTATCTGGCTACTCGCTAGCAGCAAAACTGCTATAATAGCACTAGTTATGTCTACCCATGAAAAGCCAAATAATCGCAATTTTTCTTTTCCAATGACATGGAATTTTGTACAAAATCACGCTTTCGAAAATAAACAAAAATCGACAAGACTACTCCGCCGAAGGCTGATTAATCTCTTTAATTAATTCATCCAAGTCGTCCGCCGTCATGCCGCCTACCTCTTCTATCCTCTCGACTCTATCGGGGCTCTCTTCTAACGAATCCCTATACTCCTCCAACATCGCCACAGCATCACCATTCCCCTCTTCGCTGTTCTTTAGCGCTGCATTTACGCTGAACGCCAAGCTCGCCGCCGCGGCTACTGCTAACACTTTTGCGAATATCTTCCGCGTCTTCGTGTCGCTCACTATTTTTTCGAATATATTCCGATTTGCCTTTTCTTCCTCAACGACCTTTAGGTACAGTTCTTCCAACCTTCTCTGCTGTGCCTCTGTTGGCTTTTCTTCATCGTAATAACCATATCCTGGCACGTCAAGAAAACGACCAAGCGCACTAATAATCCGATCATGAAGCACCTCTACCGAAGCATTCTTCTCTCGCAATCTTTCCCCATACGCGCGAGCGATTTGCCTTACATTCACGCGTTCGCTCCATCCAAGCTCTTCGCCAGGCTCACGGAGCGTGCACGAACGCGTATCCCCCATCTTTTCCGGATCGCTTACGTAATATTCTCCATTATCCTCGTCGACAGCCTCGGAAGAATCGTCTTCTCCCACTTCCTGCCGAGGTACCATATCCCAATCTTCGCTAGCGCCGCTGAATGTTTCTTCTTTGCTTTTCGGCTCCCCTTCATGGCTGCTCATAATGCACCCTCCACCGCTTTACCTTCTTTTAGGATTTCGAGCGGGTCAATTTTATACTCCCGCAATAATCCAATAAGCTCCTCTTCCGTAATTCCATCATCCAGCAGCTGATTCAGTTTGTTTATTCCTTCTTCTGGCAGCATGCTCAGCACGCCACTAATAAAGCTCTCCGTAATGCTCATTTTTCCTCCACACTTTTATAAAAATTATACCGCATATTTTATGCTTTATTGGTCGTTAATTGCGGCCGCAATTTCTTCCAAACATCTCTCTTTTGTCCGATATTTGGTCGTATCGATTATGACGCATTCTTTAAAATACCCTAATTGCTCGGCCGAACATCTCAATCGAGAATCTACTT
This sequence comes from Candidatus Saccharimonadota bacterium, assembly GCA_016290315.1. Classification (GTDB taxonomy): domain Bacteria; phylum Patescibacteriota; class Saccharimonadia; order Saccharimonadales; family Saccharimonadaceae; genus UBA2834. Next base: position 28,238 of record JAEETK010000012.1, read on the forward strand.
CTTGCGATATGGCGTAGCCCTGCTCGTAAATACACCTGCAATGACTCTCGCAAACATCCCATACCTTGCCTTCGCACATCTCCATGTAGTCTTCTCGTAATCATCGTCTTAGGATTCATAATGAAAACGAAGTTATCTTCACTGAGCAAAGCAAAATCATATTTCTTCGCCAACATTTCCGACAGAGTAGTCTTGCCTGCTCCCGAGCTTCCCACTATAAAAATCAACTTTCGTTGCATAAAATTATTATAATCAAAAAACCTCGCTCTACATATATATGCACGAGCGAGGTTATTTTAGTTTATACCTCCAATCAGGAATTGTCTTAGCGTTAGTGTACTACCGCGATTTTGATATGCGCCGTTTTCTTTGCGAAAGCCACACGCCCCCAAAATGCATTGTCGCACGAGAACGAGAACAGTTCCCGCTCCACATTAGTCTCGAAGCAAACCCCATTCAGGCTAACACTTGCGAGCGCCCTTCCGCCACCAGCACTCACAGAGTAGCCGGCCGTCCGGCTGAAGACATCAAGCTTCGCGCTCGCCTGTTCTTCGTCGCTAATTGCGATATCCCACGTTTCATCAGTACTTGAGCGAACCGCCTTACAGCAACTGATGCCGTGATCCGATTCTAAAACGAAAACAGCATCGGCGGTTTTTACGACCAGGCGTTTCAACCCTGCATTGTACTCCGACTCAATATTGGCCACCCCTGTCACTCTAAATGAGATCGTGTTACCTTCCAGCTGCGCCCCCGTTATCTCAGCAGCAGCCTCCTCGACTTCCTCCGCTTCGGATTCATCAGCAGCAACAACTTCTTCGGCCTTCTCCGCTCCAGGCTCCTCGTCGGGCGCAGTTTCTGTAGCGACATCGGCCGCCTCGGGTTCGACACCAGGATCAGCCTCTTCGGGCGTTGAAACGGCGACATCATCAGGCGCCGCAACAGTGGCCTCTTCGGGCGTCGCGACCACCTCGGCCGCCACCGCAGCCTCAGCTCTCGCGGGTTCTATAGATGCGTCAGAGCCGCCATCATATACCCATCCACGAGCAGCAGGACCGCCGTCTTTATTAATCTTGTCTATTTCTACTTTGACCGGCTGATAGTTCGCCGGAAGACCAAAGCGATTACCCTTAAGATCGCTCGGCCCCTTAGGTAAACGGCCATACGCCACAAAAAACTTGCGCAGCCCCTCCTGAATAACGCCAGGTGTGTATTGCTTATTTCTGCCTTTACCCATGTCTTCTTTCCTCTCTTTCCATCTCGGAGCAATCGCTCCGGTGACATTCTGCTCTCGTCTCACTACTCGCCAAGCCTCCTCCGCCGCAACAGAGAACGACCCAAAATAATATGGATATTCGTTCGGCGGAATCATTAGGGGATCTTTCCTCGCCTCGTCGAACGAAAGTTTATGCCCCGCTCGTCGCGTCGCGTCCTCTATCACCTCCTTAAGCGTTTTTCTCATATTGTCAGTCAATATGAGCTCACTGTTATTTAGTTTCACCGACAGTTTCGAAAAGCCCCCCAATACACCTCACCTCCTTTCTTGAAAGTATTTTAATGTTCAATACATTTCCCCGTATCTTATCTATAAATATTTTAAGATACAAAAACTACCATAGTCAACATTTTCCATTAATCTATTTTTCAAACAGCAAATGCATCAAAAATCCAGCCCTCGGGCTGGTTATTTGAACGACATCTTAACAACTTGGTTGTGCAATTACCTCACATCGTGGTATCTAAAGCTTATGTTGCATCCAGTGCAAGCACCGGAGATATAGTAAATTAAGCTTATATCTACTATTGCAACCGACCTAGCTACACGCATCTTTGCAGATTCGTGCGCATCATTCTCCCT
>JAEETK010000038.1 GCA_016290315.1 Candidatus Saccharimonadota bacterium
AATCGGATTAGTCATAGGACTATTTTTACTATTTTTCGGCTATCGCCTGAAGAAAATTGCAATCACAATCATCTGGTTCTTGATTGGCTTCTGGATCGTCTCCTTATTCGTCGACAAAATCGTTGCCGACGAAATGTGGCAATTAATCCTCTGCGGAGTCGGCGGCCTCGTACTAGGTATGTTTGGCATGACTATAGAAAAAATTGCCGTTTTTGCATCAGTCGGCTTTGCATTCTTTATGTCAGCCATGAATGCTTTCGGTCCAGCTACCGACTGGACTCTACCAGTCATCTGCGTAGCTATCGGCGTCGTTGCTGGAGTAATTGCCGTTTGGTTCATTAAACCAATGGTTATCATTGCTACTTCCGTCCAAGGAGCGCAACTCGTCCTTACTAACGCATTATTACTTCTAAATATCGCTCAGCCACAATGGTATCTCATTGCATATGTGGCCATTATTTTAATTGGCGGCATTTTCCAGTGGAATAACTGTAAAAATATCGAATAATCTGTATAATATAGCTACCAAATAACTATTAGATCCAACGCTATGTAACTAGCGGGAAGGGGGTGTACTTTTAGAATGGGTAGCATTATTGACTTAGGAACAGACAACTGGGAAAGAATCAAGTATGGTAAAGACGATGCGTATGCCCGCTACAGTATCAACGAGCTAATGATGAAGGCCGCCGAACGTCTTACTGCTTTTCGTTCTCACAGGCGGCAAGACACAGGGATAGTCATTATTGGGCAAGACTCGCTGTATAATGGGCATATTTTAAATAGTCCTAGCAAAGACGAAATTGACATAGTAATATATCCCTACTCCGTAATTCATCGAGGCTTACGCACCGGCTTATGCAACTTATCGACCGAACACATCGATCATTACTTGATCGAGAACGTATACGTATACGACACCAACAAGATGTACTCAGAGAACATTAGAGACATTGAAATTATGGCCGCCGACAACTATAGCTTTGGGCACGAAGAGATGGAAACTTACGATCTCCATCCGCTCTATCTCGACGTTGGGCCTCGCCAGCTCTACGCATTCATGCATGAGCTTAGTGGAATCGGAGCACTCGACCTGGGCGAAGAAAAATCAAGTGTTCACAATCTCTACGACCGATATCGCGACTACCATCTCGATCAGAGACAGTAATTAAGCCAAAAGCCCAAACATCACGTCGGCCACAAACGGCCGACGTTTTTTATTTTTTCAATGCTATTTCGCGAAATAGCCCAAGCACCAAATCTTTACTTTCTTTATCTAAATCATTTGCCGAACGAATCATCTTCACGATATTGTGGAATTTCATCATCGACATCGTGTCCAAAACATCGCACCCCTCTATCACGCCAAATACCGCATCGGTCAACTTTTTCCGATCAACATCATCATGCTTCTCTAGCCATGACCACAAACGGCGCTCAATCTCCAAGCTGTGCTCGGACCTTTTCGCTCGTTTAAAGTGGTCATCTACGACCTGCCACGTCGCCGAAGAATGCCCAAGGATGTTTTCTTTATCAGATTGAATAACGCGATAATTACTGTTGCGCATCATCGCACCCACAATGCTACAATGCGGAATAATATGTACGTATTTCTTTCTAACCCTTTCGTACGCCTTCGACTCAAATTCCTTTCGACGCAAACCGGGACCGTCGTTATTATAAATTCTTAGAATACGTTGATATTTTAATCGATTCATAAACATCGGCGCCACCAAGGCCAAATTACCGCCCTTAGAATGTCCACCCACAATCACTTTCGGCCCAAAAAGGCTGACATGCTCATTTAAATACTCCGTCGCTTTAATATGTGAGGGAACAGGGAAGGACCACGCCATTTCAAAATCTTCACGCCAACCACTAATAAGCTGATCAGTTCCTTCGAATGCAATATATTCCAAACCCCGCGTTACGCGAAAGATGATCGCGCTAAACTGCATATTACGACTCGTATCGTAAATGTAATCAGACACCACCAAGTTGCGATAACGCTCTTTCTCGACAATTGCATTCATCAGCTGATAAGCGACGCCAATCGCAATCCCCAATCGACGCGCGTCTTTATACGAAGTCCGACGCAAATATTCTCGACCAATCTCCTCAAGCGTATGACAGTTCTCATTAATTCTAGTGTGCGTAAAATCTAAATATGCCAACTGCGAAAAAACTAGGTTATCAACCTCAGTAAAAGCCTTATCCTCAAAACGCAAGTTGCCATATTTTTCTACATAATCAAAAATATTCGCCATATTTCCATATTATACAATAATTATTTCAACTTGTCGCTATTAGCGCCCTCTCATAGATTGCTGACAATACGCCAATTTCTGCCACACTTAGGTAATGTTTTGTTCCGCATCGCTCATTGTCGTCCAAAAAATCCCAAAAACGCCCAATCTTTTCTCTCGCATCCACAAGACCACTAAATAGCGCCTCGGCGCACTGCGATTGCCGTCGCGAAAGTGGCCGCAATAATTCTAGCTTCATTTCATCGTCAAAATCTTTGAATAATTTCTTATAATTATCGTACGCCTTGAAGCCAATCAAGAAATTCACATTAAAAACAACCCGAAAATTATCAATCAAAAATTTATTAATGTCAGCAAGCGGAGCCTCCTCCTCTAACAACCGCCACAACGCGTCTTTCTTGCGATTAATATCCTTATACGAGATCAAAATATCATCTTTATTCATGGTGATACGCGTGCCCTAGATATATTTCTTGCGCCCGATAAATTTGCTCCGTCACGATTAGCCGACAAATCTGGTGCGGAAAGACTAATTTCGATAGACTCCAAATCAAGTTTGCCCGAGCCTTCACTTCTGGCGCAAAATGCCCAAATGCACCACCAATCACAATTATCACATCGCGTCCATTCTCTAGCTGGACCTTCAACGATTGACTCAATCTCGGCGAACTCATCATCTCGCCATTCTCGTCTAGTAATACAACAAAGTCGTCTTTATTAAAGCGCGCTACGCGCTCCGTCAGCTTTTCTTCGTCTATAAATTGCCACTCAATTGTCCATGGTTTCCGAAGACGCTTCTCATATTCATCGCAAGCTTCTTTTAACCAGCTCGCATGCTTCTTGCCGCCCGCAATAATCTTAATCATTGAACCAATTTTACTTGTTTTTTCATTAATTCTGCAACCCCACCCGTAATAGCCCGCCATGCCATACTCACGCCTCTTTCTTGCAATCATGCCACGCCGTACTCGTACTTTTTTCTCGCAACCATGCCACGTTGTACAAAATATTTTTACAACATAAACAGTAGTTCCGCCTCGTCAATCAGGATATTTTTGTCATACTTTCTTGTACGTATAAAATGCTCGTAAAATAGCTTTAGAAAAGTCTGCGCACGCGGGGAATTAGTGCGAAAAGCGATCATCAAAAAGAAAAGCACCGAATAATGATGTGTATACTTTTTTCGCCATCTTTTACCAATACGTACGTTGGTATATCCTCAAACTCGTCGCATCAATGGGGTTCCTAAATACTTCTGACAATAATAATTAAATTGCTGGCGCGAAATGCCCGATGCATCACAAATCGCGCGGCCACTAATATAAATCTCACCATTACGATTCAACATATCAACACGTTAAAACATCACCAACAGCACTAAAAGCATGAGCCCAACAAGAAAATTGTTATACAAAAATCTTGGACAACTTCGAATAGACAAAAAGAGAAAGCGCAAGCGCGCATAGAACACTTGTAAAATCCGCAAAAAATTGCTATAATACATCTAGTTACCAAAGACAGCGGCGACCCAGACGGGTTTAATAATGCCGCCGAGGAGATTCATTTTCTTGTATTATTGGTGACGAAAACCTTAACATTTTGGCTACCAAATTAATACCAAAAGGAGATTTCTATCTATGGCAATTAGCAAAGATAAGAAACAACAATTGGTTGCCGACTTAAACGAGCTTCTCAGCGACGCTAAGATGACCGTTTTTGCAAAGTATCAAGGCCTTACGGTCGCGGAAATGCAAGAACTTCGCAAAGCTGCGCGTGAGAATAATGTCAAAATTAAAATCGTCAAGAACCGTCTTGTCCGTGTCGCTATGGGCAATATTGCGGTCTACAAAGACACCGACACTAGCGCTCTCGAAGGTCAGCTACTTTACGCCGTTTCTAACGACGACGAAGTCGCTCCAGCTCAGGTTCTCGCAAAGTTTGCGAAGGAACATAACGCCCTCGAGCTAAAAGGCGCATTCAGTGGCGAAGGTGCCGCTCTTGGCGAGACAGAAGTAAAAGCACTTGCCGATCTTCCAAGCAAAGACCAGCTCATTGGCCAAGTTGTGGATATGCTCCTCAGCCCAGTCAACGATGTTACCAACGGTCTCTCCGGCAACTTGCACGCTTTGCTCGACGGCATTGCCGACAAAGCAACCAATTAATCACGCTATCGCGTATATTTATCAACCAATAACGAATAAAGGAGTCTAACATGGCTGCTGATGTTAAAAAACTAGCAGAGGAATTGGTTAAGCTCACCGTCCTCGAAGTTAACGAGCTAAAAACTATCCTTAAGGATGAATATGGCATTGAGCCTGCTGCTGCCGCTGTTGCTGTAGCTGCTGGTCCAGCTGACGCTGGTGCCGCTGCCGCTGAAGAGAAGAGCGAATACAACGTCGTTCTTAAAGATGCCGGCGCACAAAAGATTGCAGTTATCAAGGCTGTTAAGGAAGCTACCGGTCTTGGTCTTGGCGAAGCTAAGGCTATCGTCGATGGCGCTCCAGCTACCGTAAAAGAAAAAGTTGCAAAGGACGAAGCCGAGGCTATGAAGAAAGCTCTCGAAGACGCCGGCGCAACCGTCGAACTCGCTTAAGTTCAAACTATTATAGCCAAAATGTTACCAAAAGCGACTTTATCAAAGAGGTCGCTTTTTTGGCGTATTTGTATGCTAAACTATAAGCAGTATGACAAAAGGCAGGCTACTCACCACTCCAGAACCGACAGAGACAGAAGAAAAGACCACCGCCCAACTCGAGGACGAAAAACAACCAGCGGCCATGAATGTCTCTTCGAGTATGTATGACTTGGCAGAAACAGATGATCGTCCCGCCATCGAACAACGGGTCGCCAAAGGAGTTCTTTTTGGCGATGATAAAAACACTGAGCAGGCTACCGCTAAAGATACAACTGGTCCAAAAAATTTTCAAATCGACGCCGACTTTGCTACCGAAATGCACGAACGCACAAAGAAAGAGCGCGCCGAACGTAAGGCCAAAGAAAAAGAAGCCGCCGAGGAAGAGCAAAAGAAACGCGCCGAACGTAAAGAAGAAATTGCTAAAAAGCTTCAAGAGTCTCAAACTCTCGACGATACAGAACTCCGCGACAGAATCAAAGAGGAAATTGCCGCCGAGAATAATAACAAGCTATACCCAGACGCCAAGCCCATCACTCAAGAAGTCGAGGACGAATTATGGCGCAATCGCGCAGAAAAAGGATCCCAAATCGCTAGCCGCGCAAAAATTGAAGACGTCGAGGATACGAATCTGACTCAAGCTATTACTTTTTCCTTAATCATCCAAACCATTTCTCTTATTATCATGATATGCGGAATCGGAATAACTCTTGGCGATAAAATTTTAAACTTTTTAATTTTTAGTATCACCTGTCCAGCCGCAATCGCTTATACGGTTTTTATATTATACAAAGCGGCTGACAGAACAAAACTCCATCGAATCCCGTCAAATCAATGTCGACAATTTATCATTGCGACTTATATTCCGGGACTATTAATTCGCCTCCTTTTTATTGCTTTATTCTCACAAATACCCATGACGGGTGGCTTAATTGGTCCAATTGCGGGCGCCGCCATCGGCGCATCTATTCATTACACATTCTTGAATCGATATAAAATTTACGTTTCTATAAAAATTACAATTATCAACACACTAGCATATATTATCTTTTTGGTTTCTACTTCTCTTATTGCTTCTGGGAGCCTACAGGGAATGGCAATATCGATACTTTTTGGCGCTCTTTCTATTCTAGAATTCTTCTTCGGCGACCGCGCAGCTATGCTGTTGGCGCAATATACCAACAAATAAAGCATAAACAAAAAGTCAATGGTAAAAAATACAACAATTTGACGTCCACCTCTGTAAATTCTGTGGAAAACCCGCGATTTACTACATTGACAAGTACTAGCTAAAAATATAATATATAACTAGTAAAACTAACACAGGCAGGATGCGAGGTATGTCTGAAATATCAGAAAAACAAATAAAAAGGTTGCGCAGTCTCCTTACGGAAGCAGAGACTAATTTATCCGCAGCAAAAGAATTATTAACGTCGATGCTTGGCGATGGCGATATTATTACAGCGCCAGCTAGCACGGTTATCGACAGTCCAGAGGGCAAGATTGTCGAGGGCGTTTTTGATGGTCAAATTATGATTGGCCCAGACGGCAAAAACTATCCAGTCCCCGCAAACTATGCCTCGAAGTCTAAGCTCGTTGAAGGAGACATCCTCAAGCTCACCATCGGCGAAAGTGGCAAATTCATGTACAAGCAGATTGGCCCCGTCGAGCGCAAGACTGTCATTGGCACGCTTACTAGCCACGATGATCAATATTTCGTCGAGGTAAACGGCAAGGAATTCAAAATCCTCTATGCATCCGTCACATATTTCCGCCTAAAAGTTGGCGATCAGGTCACGGTTGTGATCCCGGCCGACAACGACGACGCCACCTGGGCGGCCGTCGAAGCTAGCCTATAATAAATGCTTCAAAAACCTCCCGCAGGGGAGGCTTTTTTATTTCTCTACATTACAATAGAATACCGATTCGCTATCCTTATCGGTAACAACGACTACTTCGCTTTTCTCGTTAAAGCTAAAAATATATTCACTCTCATACCCAGCCTCTTCGGTCGTTTCAACATCGCCAATAAAATCTTTTTCATGGCGTAATGTTAAATGATAATTAACCTC
>JAEETK010000039.1 GCA_016290315.1 Candidatus Saccharimonadota bacterium
CGATCATGTTTTATTATATGGACCGCCAGGGTTAGGCAAGACTACTATGGCCGGCGTTATTGCGCACGAGATGGGCGCAAACTTTCGCGCTACCTCTGCCCCATCAATCGAAAAAGCTGGAGATTTGGCAAGTATTTTAACGAATTTGACCGATGGAGACATTTTATTCATTGACGAGATTCATCGTCTCCGTCGCGCAGTAGAAGAAATTTTGTACTCCGCAATGGAAGATTACAAACTAGATATCGTAATCGGCAAAGGTCCGGCCGCGCGTAGCGTAAAACTAGACTTGACTAGATTTACTTTGATTGGCGCCACTACGCAAACTGGAAACTTGGCAGCGCCACTACGCGATCGTTTTGGCCATTCATATCGTCTTGAATATTATGCCGATAGTGACATTCAACAAATTATCGAACGCTCCGCTAGGTTGCTCGACACTCAGATTAAACCAGATGCAGCAGAATTATTAGCAAAACGCTCGCGGTTAACGCCGAGAATTGCAAATAGACTCCTGAAACGCGTGCGCGATTATGCCGACATAAATGGCGATGGAATAATTGATGTTCCGATTACGAATGGAGCTTTAAAAATGCTAGAAATCGATGAGCTTGGGCTAGACCCTGCCGATCGCAATATGCTGACGCTGATGTATGAAAAATACGGTGATAAGCCCGTGGGCCTAAACACTATCGCCGCGTTAACCGGCGACGAAGCTTCAACGATTGAGGATTACCTAGAGCCGTTTTTGATTCAACTTGGCATGATTCAACGCACGCCGCGTGGGCGCGTTATTACCGATATTGCCAAGAAGCATTTAGATTTGGTTTAGTATCGCTTTTTGCGCTTTCTAGTTTCTACGTCTCTTTGGCGGATAAAGATTTTTTGGCGTGGACGTTTTGGGGTAATTTTACCATTGCTCTGAACAGCCTGCTCTATCGTATGCAGTTGCCTTTTGCTCATGACCCAATATGTCGTAATACTTGAAACGCAGACCAATGCTATGATAACGGTCGCAATTTCTGCTGGTCCACTATTTGGAAGCGCGGTTGGATTGTCGACGTCTACAGAAAAAGTATCGTCTTCTTCGCCGCCGTTCACATCTGAAGTATCGTTGACCGTCTCATCCTCTGCGTCGTCATCATACTCTTCTTTTCCATCGATAGGCACAGCTGCTGTTTTTTGCCATACGGCATAAAAAGTGACATTTTCAATCGATTCTTTAACTATATCGCCTGGCTGATATTTTGGTTCCGTAGCAGTTACGCTCAAACCCCAGCCCATAAACATATATCCTTCGCGCGTCGGGCGAGCCTCTGGAATAACAATTTCCCCATCACGCGTTGAAATTGTAGCTGGAGCGCCCGTTCCACCATTAGCGTCAAATTTTATAACATGCGGAGCCTGCTCCCACACGGCATAAAGTACCGTATTGCCAGTAAACGAAGCCGCTTGGCCTGGCGCATGAGATGCTACCTTTGCGCCCTTGTCTACGTTCCAACCAAGAAACTCATATCCGCTTCTAGTTGGTTTTGCGGAAGAAATAGTAAATGACTGGCCATAATTTGCATTTTGGCTGGCTGGGGCACCAGTTCCGCCATTGGCGTCATATGATATAACGATTATGATTTGCTTCCAGACAGCATAGAGAGTCGCGCTAGTACTACCAGAATATTTTGCGCCTGGCTGATAGCTAGCACTGCTCGCCGTTTTATCCGTAGACCAACCAAGGAAAGAACAGCCAGCACGAGTTGGCATAACTGGCGAGAGGCTGATTTTGCCAACTTCCCCAGTCGTTGCCGCCGGAGCGCCCGTTCCGCCATTAGCATCGTAGGTGATAGTTATTTTTTGAACGGCTGGCACTGGAGTTGGTGTCGGAGTTGGCGTCGCATTTTTCACCCAGACGGCATATAGCGTAACGTTGTTCTTACCGACATACTTTGCGCCTGCAGCATACTGTGCGCTAGTTGCGTCTGGCTTGGTCGCCCAACCCTTGAAAGTAAATCCGTTTCGGGTCGGCTTCGTTGCCGAAAGCGAAACTTCTCGTCCAGAAGTCGCAGTTTGCGCAGTCGGAGCGCCCGTTCCACCATTAGCATTGTATGTGATTACATAGGTGTTCGCCTTCCAAACAGCATACAGAGTGACGCTCTTTTTTGCCGTATAACTCGCACTGGGGCTATAGGCTGCCTTGGTAGCAGTTGCGCTAGTAGCCCAACCAAGAAAAGTATAGTTAGTGCGGGTTGGTTTCGCGCTTGAAATGGTGGCGTTTTTCGCAATATCTATAGTCTGAGCTGCTGGCGCACCCGTACCACCATTAGCGTCGTAACTAATCATATAAGTGTTTCTTTTCCAAACGGCATATAGTTTTATATTTGCATTACTTTTGCCGTATGGTCTGAGAAACTTGCCACCAGCGGAATAACTTGCTTTTGTAGCGCTTGCGTTCGTTGACCAACCAAGGAAAGTATAGTTAGTGCGGGTTGGTTTCGTGGCAGATAATTTCTTCTCGATTCCTACATAGGCCGTCTGTTCTTTAGGCGAGCCTTTGCCGCCATTATCGAAATACGAAATCGTATAGCTTTGGCGAATTTTCTTCAATAAGTTAGTATCCGTAACTTTAAAAACCGTATAGTAGCCAGAAGGACCGTTAAATGCTAAATATGGAACATTGTTTTCGTCAAAAGCCATGCTCTCTACTTCATAAAGCGGATTATCGATATAATAGCCATGAGTAAAGCTGCCATCGACGCCGAACTGATAGATTACGGTAGTGTTTCGCTTAAAGACGCCGTCATAGACAGAACCCGTATAATGACCAGCAGACTCCCATGTAGGGCGATATAGATACCCATTATTATATGCAAAACCCTGGTTGGTCTGGTTGTGCCTTTCTATAAAACTAGCCACTAGTTGATTTTTAGAATTGAAGGTGCGGATATAGCCACCAGTTGCCGTATAATAAGCATCGCGAGTTTTATCATAGGCGACACCGCTAGCGCTGAGCGCTTCACCTTTTGAATTAACGAGTTTCGTGACGCCCGTGTATTTGAAAGTGTCAGCACTTACACGGAAGAGTCTTTTACGATTTCCGTCAGCAATAGCAACTTCATCAGTCTTGCTATTCCACGTTGCGTCGTTGCCATGGCCGACGTTATAGACGGGATTTTTGAAGGATGCCGAAACATTTTTATTGTCACTACGACGAACAATTTCGATGCGATTATTATCCTCTTGTCCGGGCGGACGCATCACAAACACATAATATTTGTCTGTCATAGCAAAGCCTTGAAGGCTACCGCAACCCTTCGGTCGCTTTGCGGAGTAAACCTTCTTGAGCGTAAGACGAGTCATTTTGCTCTTTGGATACTTTACTAAATTATGCTCAATAGTCGCAGCGTAGATATTATCTCGCGGTGACACTAAAAAGCCACTGGTCGCTACAAAGAATGCGAGTAATAAAATGCGAAAGATTCCTTTACGAGCATAAATAGCTCTTTTCTTTGCCATGCCTAATATTGCCTTGTTTGTTTTTGACCTTTTGACGCTTTTAGTATAAGCATTTTTATCCGAAACGTCAAGATGACAATAAAAATACCCCTCTGCCGGGGGCATTTATTAGTTGAATAAACCGCGCTTCTTTGCTTTGTCGAATTCTTGGATTAGTTCTTTTTGCTTGCGATTAATATTCTTCGGAATTTCAACATTCACGGTAACGATGTGCGGACCGCGCTCGTCCGAGCCAAGGCGTGGAGCACCGTGGCCAGAAAGCTTGAAATTTGTACCTGGCTGAGTGCCGGCGGGAATTTTCATAGTCACTTCACCATCAACCGTCTCAACGTCAACTTCGGTACCAAGCACCGCATCTACCATAGAAATGGTAACTTCAGAAAGGATTAGATCTCCCTCACGCGTAAGGCGCTTATGGGCGCGAACGCGTACCTCTACATATAAATCACCACGCTGGCCGCCCTCTTGTGGAGCTGGACCGCCTTTACCATTTAGACGAATAGACTGACCGTCGAAAATACCGGCGGGAATTTTAAGCTTTATTTGCTCGCCATCAACTGTGATTTTTTTCGTACAGCCAAAGATTGCTTCCTCAAAATTAATCGTAGTAGAGGTGCGATAATCGCGGCCGCGACGAACACCACGAAAACCACCACCGAACATCGCCCCCAAGATATCATCAAGACCGCCAAAACCACCACCGAAATCGAAGTTGAAGCTTTGGCCATTAAAGTTAAAGCCTTCAAATGGGTTGCTGCCTGCGCCGCCACTAGCGCCACCTACGCCGGCATGACCGAATTGGTCGTAACGTTGACGTTTAGTCTTGTCACTCAAAACAGAATAGGCCTCATTTGCTTCTTTAAACTTTGCCTCTGCCTCTTTGTCTCCCGGATTTCGATCAGGGTGATATTTAATAGCTAGCTTGCGAAAAGCCTTTTTTATTTCATCGTCAGATGCGCCCTTCCCCACGCCGAGAACTTCATAATAGTCTCTTTTGCTCATGGATTAGATTATACATTTTAGCAGTCTATGGGTCAAGAGTGCTAAGAATTCATCAATATTATACCCGTGACGATAATAATAGCGGCGACTAAGTAATAAAGAATTATTTTCTTTGTCATGCGCTTTGCGGTAATAAACTTCGGAAAAGCGCGACCAAGAAAAAGAACAATAAAGAAAGACACAAATAGGTTTGCAACGCGTGCAATCGGCGACAACAATGACACCACCGGCGCTACAATAAGCGCGAATTTGTAGATTATTTCACCACCAAGTAAGGCAAAGTTATCCGCCAATTCTGCCGCGAGGTAGAATTTATGCTTTTTGCAGGTTAAAAAAGTCTTTTTAAGGGCAGCACGCCAGGACGGAAGGAAGATTAAACACAAAATGACCGTCAAGAGAGAACCGAGTTGAAAGAAGAAGAATCCCTGCGCAAAAAGTGTATAATCGGCAATTCGATTACCAATGAAGTAAGCGTAAACTATATCCGACAATATCGAGAAGAAACAGTAAATAATAGTAATAATTGCAACGTCAAAGTTCGGGCTCTTCTTTTCGCGCTTACTACTAGTGCCAAAAATAACTAAAAGCGTTGCGCCCATGATTAATACGAAACCCAGTCCTTGATTGGCATTGATAGATTCCCCAAGCAACAACACACCTAGTCCGATCGACATGAGTGGTGCCACTTGGCCAAAAATGGTGACATCTATATTGTCGCCTTTTTGGATAGCTTTATAGTAGAAAACTGCACCAACAATATTGATGGCGCCCGCCAGCATTAATCCAAGCGCGTTGCCGAGAGGCATCATAAAGACCGCGCGACCAAAAATTACAATTAATAGAATTAGCGAAACAAAAAAGCTGAGCGCATGCATAACTGCAAGAGCTCCGGCGCGTTTTTTCGGGAGCGCAACATCGGTTAAGTAGTTTTGGATATAGCCATCAAAACAATAAAAAACCGATGCGGCGATTGGAAGAACAAGCCACCACATGCCACTATTTTAGCACAAGTATTATGTTATTTTTCACTGCGTTTCGCAACCGCTAGCGCTGAGGCGTCATTATCAAAACTGTCGGCAATTTCGCGACCAAAGAGAACGAAGATTAAGGTATCCAAAGTAACATCGCCCTTGATGTTTGCATTTTTATCCACAACAATGCAATAGCTGCTATTTGTACGAATAAATGTCGCAAGAAGCATCTCGAGCGTATAATCCGCACGCACAAAATATACATCTGTGCTCATATATTTCGCGATTGGAGTCTCTTCTGTAATAGCAAGTGGGTCAACATTATCGGTATTAAGAATTCCGCAAACTTGATCATTCTCATCTAAGATAGGAAAACGATTGGCACCAGATTTATAGAGTTTATCGAAAGTAAGCGGCCCAAGAAAGTCCGTCTCGTGGAGAAAGTTCATCTCGCGCTTCGGTGACATAATGACAGAAACCGCCATCTTATCAAATGCCATCGCGCTAGCCAACAGATTGCGCGTATTTGCATCTAGGAGTTCTTTTGGGGTGCGCTTAATAACAGCTATCAACTCCTCCTCTGTCTTAGGCGTGAATGGTGGCTCTTTCTTCTTCGGCGGGCGATATTTTTCAAGCTTAGGGTCAATAAACGAAGTAAACTTAGCCATTATCTTATAGAAGAATGAGTGGTTATGGTTATTTTGTTTCGTCATTACATATATACTCCGTTCCTCGTGGTATAATTATAGCATCTTATTAAGTGAGGAAATTAGGAGTTATTAATGAATAAGTTTACTGCCGTCGCGATTGCGGTTATCATCCTCTGCTTTGGCGGTTTAATTCTCTGGTCTACAAATCAAAAAAGACAAGAAAGTATAGATTATAATACTTACGACTCTACCAAGATTCTCGAAGCCAATAATGACAATGGCAATATAGCGGATCATGTCCGCGGGAAAGCTGATTCGAAGGTCGTTGTAATTGAGTATGCCGATTTATCTTGCCCAGGGTGCGCGAGCATGATGCCACGTATGTCGAAGCTTTACGAAGAATACGGTGACCGTGTTGCTTTCGTTTTTCGACATTTCCCTATCAAGGGGCACCAAAATTCACGTTCAGCCGCCGCCGCTATTGAAAGTGCCGGTTTTCAAAATTATTACTGGGAAATGCTGGAGGCACTTTACGCGAGCCGCTCGGATTGGTTAGAAGCGACAGGTCAAGAACGTACCGATATCTATGCGCGTATCTTTATGAATGTTGCACCGCAAGGCGATGAGGCAAAGTTCCGCGCCGATATGAATGACCAGAATATTGAGAAAAAGATTAGTTTCGATTACACTCTCGGCAAGAATAAAGACAAGGTAGAAGCAACGCCATCAGTGTTCGTGAATGGC
>JAEETK010000013.1 GCA_016290315.1 Candidatus Saccharimonadota bacterium
TCCACATACTGGTATAAAATCAGACTCTTTTCGGTATTTTGGCCAATGCTGTAGTCGGCCCGAAATCATCGAACGAATATGATTTGGGCTTAATACTTTTTCTTTGATTTTGCGCGCGGTACGTAGTGCGAGCGTGGCATTTTTGCGTGGCCGGCGACCGTAATCTAGAATATCTTTCCCGTAAAAACTATTCGTGCGCTCGCCGTCGCAGAAAGTGAAGCCGTATATTGTGCCACCGCCGAGAGAATCGTTTGACTCAAGCTCTTTCGGAATATCAAAAAGTCCTGGCGCCGCTTTGATGATTTTAATTATATGTTTAATATCCTTCGGCGCTAGCATATGTTTATATTTCTTGCCACGAAACCAAGTCGTGACGTTATCTTTTTCGTCATCGGTAATAACGATGCGAAAAATCTTATCGTTACCCGTAGGCGCAATCATTAGGACGACGATGAAATAGGAGAAGATGAGCATATAGAGCGATTATAGCACTATTATCAGATGATATTTTCTTGCATGGCGAGATAAACAATAACATAATCACGCGATTGCGTTTAAAAAGTATTGAGCTTACGATTTCGTAGTTTTAGGAGGACGTTTAGAATTACTATTATCAATTGTAACAAATTGAAATTAATACCGGTAATGGCTAAAACTATTGCAGCACGCCGCAATTATTTGTAAAATTTTAAGAGGAAAGGAATAAGAGTATGCCAAAAATACTAAAATGCGCAAGCTTCTTTGCTGGTGTGGGCGGAATCGATAAAGGTTTCGAAAAAACTAAGCGTTTTGAGACTATATATGCCAATGAGTTTGATAAATATCCGTGCGAAACATTTAATCTCAATTTTAAAATAACTGCCGATTGCCGTGATATTCACGATGTAAAACCGGAAGAAATCCCGGATTTCGATGTAATGATGGGTGGTTTTCCGTGCCAAGCTTTTTCTATAGCCGGATATCGTAAAGGATTCGACGATGAAAAGGGTCGTGGCACATTATTCTTTGAAATGGTAAGAATAATGAAAGCAAAAAAGCCACAGATCGTATTTTTAGAGAATGTCAAAAATCTCGTAAGTCACGACAATGGGAATACGTTCCGTGTAATTTTAAACGAACTCGAAAAGCTTGGCTATAATGTCAAATATCAGGTATTGAATGCTATGGAGTTTGGAAATACTCCTCAGAATAGAGAGAGGATCTATATTGTTGGCTTCCTTGACAAAGAAGTATATAAAAACTTCGAATTCCCGCATCCAGTTAAACTCACGAGAAAATTAGATGATGTAATTGATTTCGAGAAACAGTTTGACGAGAAATATTACTATACTGATGGAAAGTATAAAGGTGATATCTATGAGAAACTCGTTGAAGCAATGGATGATGATAGAGCTGTTTACCAATGGCGCCGTCACTATGTAAGAAAAAATAAAAGTGGCGTCGTTCCAACATTGACCGCAAACCAAGGCGAAGGCGGCCATAATGTTTGTCTCGTTAAGACGAAATACGGCATCAGAAAAATGACACCGCACGAATGCTTTAACACGCAAGGTTTTGACAAGAACTTTAAGCTACCTAAAAACCAAGCAGAATCAAGGCTTTATAAACAAGCCGGTAATTCGGTATGTGTTAGAGTTATTAATAGAATTGCGGAAAAAATTGTCGAAGCTTTTGATGCTGCGAATGCGGACTAATTATCGTCCGATTCGTCTTTGTCCGGACTCATAAAACGTTCGTAACTACCAGCAGTGGCGAAGCTTATAGAATAGACGCCTGACTTTTCTTTTTCAATGCGAATAGAATCAATGCCATATTTTTCTAGTGTTGCGTATGTGATTCGTTCGGTTGGCGCAATTTTAAATACTTCATCAAAGAACCAATGTCCGAGCGCTTTGTTTGGATTGGACATTAAAGCCTTGTCGCCATCTTGGCAAATCTTTGCGGATAAATCTTTACCGTTAGGTAGCTTGAGCGTAAAAATTTCATCTCTTTTTGGGAAGAAAGCTCTATGTTTTGCATTAAAGCTACTAGGAATTGGAATGTATACCTCGTATGGATCTCTAGGTCGTCCTGCGGCGAACCGGATATTTAAGCCCGATTTTTCATGCACTATACGCTCTCCATTCTTGATTGAGTATAATGGCAAATAAACGGTATTATCTTCTTTATTTTGATCTATTTTTGGGGCGCTAGATTCAGTGTATTGCATTTCTAGTTTCTCCAATAATTCAAATGGGTTACTAATTATTTTTACATCCAATTCCTCCATTGTGGACATGGAAGAAAAATCCTTATAAAGTGTACTTTTTGAAGTATTAAACGAATAAGAGCCGAAATCGTCAGAAAAAGTAATAATGTTTCGGTTCCTATTGATTTGCTTAATAGAATTAATATCTACAGGCAAGAGAGGGCATTCCTTAATCAATATTTTTCCGGGTTCACGAACCGTGCAATGATAAACCATTTCATCAAGGGCATAATTACGCATTGTGAAGGCGATACGCTCGTTTCTAAGCTCAGCTATGCGCAATATCATGTCTTCGTCACTAAGACGCTCATACGATGGCTTCTGGGCATTAAATTCAGCAATCTTCTGCAGGTTGGAGCCAATCCATGTTTTAATACCGATCCCAACCTTGTCTTTTTTCGCATCGGCTGTAATGTCAGACCTAGATAGGTTTTCGGCATTTAGATATCTACAAAAAACGTTTTCCGTAACACGTGAGGCTAAATATGGACGCTCATTCTCGGAGAAAAGTTTAGAGAAAGAACCAATAGTGACTAGCATATTGGTATAGCGTTGTTTTTCCTCTTGCGTTGTGTCGTTTTTATAAAATGACATGGTTTACTTCCTCCTTATGCAAGCCTCTGCCTTCTATTAATTTCAAATGCGATGTCGCTCAATTCCGATTGTAATGAGTTTAAATTGAGGGACATTATTTTTCTATATCCTAAAGTCAGAATTATTTCTTTCATGAATTCACGCCAAAGCTCACGCTTGCGGAATTCTGGATGATTATCAAGAAATTCGAGGATAGCTATTAGTAGTTCTGGAGAAGCGCTCAATTGAACACGTTCTACTAAATCGGAAGAGATACTTTCATCTTCCATTAATACTCTCGTATAGTAATACCTATCTTCCTTCTTGAGCGGCTCAAACAATGCGTTACTTTCCCACGGAGCCACTGTAAGTTTTGCGGCCCACCATAATCTCGAAATAGCATGGCGCCTGAGAGAGCGTGCATTGCCATTCATGAAAAAGCGTTGCTCGATTTTATCCTTAAGACCATCATTGCCGTCCTTTATGTTCCAACGCTCAGTAGCATAATCGCAAAATGTCACATGCGCCAAGTATGCCCATAAGCGTGGGTCCGAAGCTGCCGTATTGTCTATTTTCGATAAGTATTCAAAAACATGAATTGCATTGTCTGCTTCGTTTTTAACATTTGGATCGAGGCTAGGGGCTTCCTCTGGTACAGTATATGATGATTTTAGAATGCCTTGCCCGTCACCATAAAAGAATTGGCTATCGGCTATCCTGTAATGGTCTAGATTGTCATCAATCGAGTTTTCAAGATTGACCAGATATTGCTTTTTGAAAACATTTAACTCAGCCATTATTCGTCCTCCGCCTCATTATTTTTGTTGTACCAATCAAGAGCTCTTTTTGCGGGATTGTGCAATAGTCTTTGAGCGATTGCAAGCGATTTGCTATCTTCGTCTAATGTTATGCCTCGACTTGCGCATAATTCGGTCAACTTCTGAGCCCAAGACGTATTTACTACGTCACTTTTGCCATCTTTTATGGCGTCTATGGCATCCATTAATGCTGGCAATACAATACTCGAGTGGAGCATTTCTGCGGCCGAACCACTACATGCGCTTGTATATAGGCTATACATATCTTTCGGAATACCAATAGTAATAAAATCATCGTCATTATATAAGACAGTAAATTCATCCTGCGCCTTATCTAAACATGTAATCTTAATGATTGATTTTATCGGTGCTTTTAATGGATCGTATTCTTTTAATGCATCAAAAGAAGTATTACCACCGACGGCGATAATGTCTCCGCCTTCAACAAAATACGACTCTTCGGACGGAGTATATTGTCCTATTGTTTCATTGGTGCATATATAGAACGACACCTCGACTTTTCCGCGCAAATTCTGCGCCGGTTCGGTAAAAGTGAGTGAATAATCGTTGGTTTTTATTGACCTACGAAAATAGGTGCGATTGCAGGCTATGTCGACCAAAAATGATGCGCGGCCGTCAGCGATCAGGCTTCTGATATAGTCATTTTCTAGGTCAAACTTAATATTAAGGGATACGCTAATTGGGTCAAGACTATATGTCATGCTTGGGGCAAAATGGCCACTAATATCGTCATCGTTTCCCAAAACTGGATATGGATACGGTATGTAATTATTCATTATGCTACTCCTACTACATAACGCCTTGAACTCATAAGTTCAACGGTTAGTACCTTAGTTTGATTTGCGACAAATGATAGATTCTTAATTGTTTCGCCTTTAATTTCGAGTTGATTCCCAGATTCATCGTAAGCACTCAGCAGGTCTAATGGGAAGTTTGCTCCATCTCCTATACCTACTATACGTATATCGCCCGTATCATCTTTCGTAGGAGTGATGGTTATTTGGTATAGCTTCTTGCCATTAACGAGTAGCTCTTTGGTTCTTGCGAGCATATCACTGACATCAGCGTAAGTTGTATTGCCTTCCGGCTCACCGGCTCCTTCGCCACCATTGCCACCACCACCAGTTCCTGGATGAACTGTAACTCTCTTACTTTTGCCACCTGTCGTCCCTGGCTTTGTTATGTTCGCAACGCGGTCTTTAACACTGATATTTATTTTCCCATTTTGGTTGTCGGTGACGCCACGCTCGTTTGCAGTCTCTGTCTCGTTGTCGCCATCCGTTTGTTCGCCATTGTTGGAAAAAATCGGGTCTCTGTCATCATTTGCAGTGTCTTGTGGAAGATATTTACTCAACTCTGGTATTTCTTCTACGGTAGCCTCTCTTTCATTTGCGATGCTCCTAAGATTCTCGACTACCCACCAACGCAGTCTTTTAAGCATTTCCTTTGCATTATCTTCGCCGAGATCTAATTTCCATTCATCATGTGCAGGCGGTTCTAGGCTTCTTAATTCACGGTTACCATCATCGCCACGAACTATGACAACACCGGCATACTCGCCGTCAAGCGTACGTAGGCGACTAAAATCATGGATTTTCATTAAGGTTTTTCGCATGCCTTGGACATGTTTCTTGCCTTCGCCAATTAATACGTACATATCTACGGCACCAATCCCAGGAATATCATCATGAAATACACGACTTGGATTTATTGCGGTCTTGTAGTACAAAATAGTATCTTCGTCATCGACATACCTATCGATTATTTCGGCTAGAGTATTACGGTTTATGATTATTGGCTGTTTATCTTCGTCCCCAATAATAACTTCTAGTTGATTTTCGATAATAGCAACATAGAAACTCTCGGCAACTGCGCCGATTATTCTTTTTTCCCAATCATCGGAGTGCCTGTATCCCATAACGATAACATCTGTACCTCTTTCGTTTCTTTCAAACACATCTGGAATATCGAAACGATTGCGTATGGCAATAACTCCAGGTCTCTCCTCGTTCTTTACTCCATAGGAACCAACCCCACGATGTATATCGTTATCATCATCCTTGAAGCTCGATATTCTTGTATTGCCCTGAAATGCCACAGATCCATCGGCTAGCATAGTTGAGTAGAAAACTGTCCTAATAGCAGATGCGGCGAATGGCGCACTTTTACCAATACCAAATGAGCCACCGCTGCTACTCCTACTTGGACTGGAGCCAGTAGAACAAACTAGGTGATACCATCTATCTTCATCGAGACCAGTCGTATTATAGTCGCTGATTCTTAGAACATCTACTTTAGATTGTCCGAGACAGGTAATCGCATCCTCGTAAAATTTCATTGCTTTTTCTTGACCAGATGCGTAGTCTCGTGCTTTTTAAATGATCGAGTTAAGTCCATCAATAAATGGGATTTGATAATTATCTACTGCTATCTTAGAAAAAACGACACGTACAGGTTTGTTTTCATCTACACGTGCGTCTAATGAGTTCTGGATACACTCCCTAGCTACTGAACTTTCACGATTGCCTTCAAACTGCCATACGCCAGAATCGTTAATACCCTCATCAGGTCCGCCATCAGTTGAAGGGAAATGCCAAATCATACTCATAAACTAATCTTCCTTTTAGTTCCTTTTCTAAAACTTTGCTTTGTCATTTTTAGCTCATCATCGATGGCACTAAAAATAACTCTTACTTCTTCTTCATTATAAGCGTAATTACTCTTATTGGAGAGATTGCTTAATAAACGAAGGTCTTTAATGATGCGATTTCCTCGCAGTTCGGCAAGCCTCTTAAATTTCTGGCTTTTAGTTGCTTTCATATGATTCATTTGTATCAAATAATCTATATTTACGCAATATTTCGTGTATATTGTAATTATATGCTTAGAATAAGCACCTCAGACATAAGAGTATTCTTTTAAACATGATCGAAAAGTAATGAGGTGGTGCTTTATTTTATTATTCTAAATTATATGATTAAAAAATGAGCATTCTAAAAGACTACGAAAAACACAAAAAACTATTAGGTGAAAAGATTATACTAGCCATCGACGACTATATAGATGAGATGCGCAACGCTGGCTACGAAACAAGTTATTCGCGCATTATTTATAATCAAAAAGAATTCGAAGAATTTAAAAAATGATTTTCTGAACGAGAAGACAGCTGAGTCTACCAGTGCTACAATTGTCTTATGGATGAGGTGAAGAAGAGAGTTGTCGACTTCAATTCTGAGCGGGACTGGGATCAATTTCATAGCCCAGAGAATCTTGCTAAATCTATCTCAATTGAAGCCGGTGAACTGCTCGAATGTTTCCAATGGAATAATAATTATGACAAAAAGGAAGTGTGCGAGGAACTCGCCGATGTGGTTAATTATTGTATTTTACTTGCCGACAAGCTCGACGTACGGCTAGAAGATATTATTCTCGAAAAACTTGAAAAAACACGAAAAAAATATCCTATCGAAAAGGCTAGGGGCAAAAGTACTAAATATACGAAGTTGTAATTATGCTAGTCTATGAGGGAATAAAAAGATCATTTATTGACGATGTAAATCTAAATTTAATCGTTAATAAAATATATGAAAAGTATCAAAAGTATTTTGGTCGCACTACTAAATCCCAGTTAAATTCTTGGCAAAATTCTATGCAGTACATGCGAAGTATTCTTGATGATGGCGAAATTCCCGATAATGCCGGCGTCGCCATTGAATTCAATATTCCAACTACATCGAAACGAATAGATTTTATTCTTTCTGGCCGAGATCGCGATATGAAAGACTCTGCGGTAATTGTTGAATTAAAACAATGGGAGTCGTGCGCCGCAGTAGAGAACAAAGACGGGATTGTGTCTACTTACGTCGGCGGTGCCGTTAGAGATGTGGCGCATCCGTCATATCAGGCTATGAGCTATGCAAATTTAATTCGTGACTTTAATGAAGATGTTCGTCATAAAAATATTGGCTTATATCCTTGCGCGTTTTTGCATAACTATAGGATTACCGATGATGATCCAATTAATAGCGACTTATATGATGAATATATAAAACAGGCCCCAATGTTTGGAAGCAATGATTTTGCTAAGCTTCGAGACTTTATTAAAAAGTACATTTTTTACGGCGATGATAAAGAAATCCTTTATGAAATAGAAAACGGCAAAATTCGCCCTTCTAAGCGTCTTCAGGATTCTCTCGTAAGAATGCTCAACGGCAATCATGAATTTACTATGATTGATGAGCAAAAAGTTATTTACGAAGATGCAATCGTGCTAGCGAAGAGAGCTGTTGAAAATGATTCTAAACAAGTGCTCATTGTTGAGGGCGGGCCTGGGACTGGCAAATCGGTATTAGCTATCAATTTATTAGTAGAACTAACAAAGAATAATCTAACCTGCTTCTACGTTACAAAGAATGCGGCTCCGCGTAATGTATTCCGCGATAAGCTAAAAGGGAATTTTAAGAAAAGCTATATAGATAATTTATTCCAAGGCTCAGGCAGTTTTATCGGAAAACCATCCAACGATATAGATTGTCTTGTAGTGGATGAGGCTCATCGTCTGAATGAAAAGTCGGGGATGTTCTCGAATCTAGGCGAAAACCAGGTTAAGGAAATCATCAACGCATCTCATTTTTCGATATTTTTCATTGATGAAGATCAGAAAGTCACAATGAAGGACGTCGGCTCCGTGGATATGATAGAAGAATTCTCGGCGCAACTGGGAGCTACGGTCAAGCACGTTGAATTAGAAAGCCAATTTAGATGTAATGGCTCTGATGGTTATCTGGCTTGGCTGGATAATATGCTCGACATTCGTCAGACCGCGAACTTCGATATGATGGATTTTGATTATGATTTTAGAGTATTTGATAATCCAAATGATATGCGTGAGGCGATAAAACAGAAGAATCTAGAAAACAATAAATCGCGCATCGTAGCGGGCTATTGCTGGAATTGGATTAGCGAAGGGAAGAATAGTGACGAAGTGAAAGATATCGTCATTCCGGAATATAACTTCGGTATGAGCTGGAATCTTGGCAATACGGCAACGTGGGCAATTGATCCAAACTCGATAGAGCAAGCTGGATGTATCCATACTTGCCAAGGATTAGAGTTTGATTATGTGGGCGTAATTATAGGTGACGATTTAAGATATGAAGACGGGCGCGTTATAACCGACTTTACAAAGCGCGCTAAAACAGATAAGTCATTATTTGGCATCCAAAAACTATACAATAATGACCCATACGAGGCATTAGACGTTTCGGGTAGAATTATTAAAAATACATACCGTACGCTTATGACCCGCGGTATGAAAGGGTGCTATATTTATTGTACTGATAAGAATCTAGCTAAATATTTTAAGGAAGTATTATCTCGAGACTCTTGACTTACGGATTTATCCATTATTCCCTTCCAGTGTCTTCTTTTCTATCAAGCGCATTTCCCTCTCACTGCATGCAGTATCAAGACGGCGTTCAAAAAAACGATGAGTGCTCATAATTCGAGATGCTTCACGCGCTAGAACTATTTTTACAGAAAAACAAAAAAGCTCGTTTCGGCGGACTATTTGTTATTGCGAAAAATAACCATTCAGAATTGCGTCGTAGTCTCGTGCGCAACAAATGTCATGGTTCTTAAGTTGTCCTTTTCCTCATCTTCGTCATATTTCTTTTCTGCATCGGCCATGACTTTCCGCATTAAAAAATCACATTTGTTTTTCTTTATCCAGCTTGGTTTCTTATTGCGAACCAACTTATCGCCGAATTCGTTCCAGCCGTTTACCTCAGAAGATTTTGCTTTGTTGCATTCTTCGCAAGTCACTACCATATTCCATGGTTCGTTTTTTCCAAAGAAAACCAATGGCTGCACGTGATCTACGTGCGAACCATTCATTGATATCTTTTCGCCACACCAAGCGCAACGACCGTTCTGACATTTTTCCAGTTGTACTCGTTTCCAGACATAAAAACGTTTATCGCTATGCGCAATTACGAATATTCCCTGATTCTTATAATAGCCCGCACGGTTCGCGTAACGGATTTTTGGGATGCCATTTACGGATACGATTCCTCTTTCTGCCGTAACGCGGGGAAGACAATATAGCTCAAAATAATCATTTATGTTTAATCTTTCAATGCCGTCTAAATCGCCGATGTTTGCATCGCTTTTAATATTTTTATGAATATGCGCGCGTTCACAATTGAGCGGCATGCAAAGTTTAATAAACTCCCACCAGGCGGCGTTGTCTGCCATCGTTAAGCGTGAGTTGTTGCTATTATGGGTGTTCTTAATCATAAAAATTGCCTTTGCGCGCATCTCGTCGCGGCTAAGAATCTGCTTTTTGCTAGTATTAATATCGATGCTGTAATGGCAAAGATGTCTTATAACCTTATCCATGCTAATTCCCAAAACGATTAGTATACATATTATAGCACAAAAACGCAAAAAAGTAAAGTGTTTATAGTTGTTTAATTTTAAATAGTATACCTTATAAAGGTGGTGCTCTAGTATGAAAAGCCAATAAAATATGCTTATGCTATTGACAAAAATATCATTCTGTGCTACAATCAAAACATAGTCATAGTCACACATTACGTAAGGTGAACGCCAGACAAATTGGAACTATGAATCGAAATACGCTAAATGGTCTCTCAAAGAAATATACTCCGTGAAAACGGAGTATATTTTTGTATAATAAACATAAGCACTATGGCAACATTTATACCTGTAGGACAAACTGGTGACTACCATGGCAGCGAGGGCGAGATGATGGTATACGAAGCCTTCAAAAAACTGCCAGACGACTACATTGTTTTTTATTCTGTAAAATGGGGCGAAGAGGGGTTTGATCGAAAATATCGCAAAGGGGAAGCGGATTTTCTAGTATTCGATCCATCTCGCGGGTTCCTGGTTATTGAGGTTAAGACTGGCGGAATCAAGCGCGCCGAAGATGGGCGATGGTTTGTGATTGACCGAAACGGCAAAGAGCACCAGCTTATGTATTCGCCACTCGATCAGGCGTGGCGCAATGTTACTAGATTCCAAGACATGCTAGCTAGCTCGCCGAACGATATTATCCGAAAATATCCCGTCATACCTACGGTTTGGCTCCCTAGCTTGACGTCCTATGAATTGTCAAACACTCTGCCGTCGGAATATCAATTAGCTAATACTTTTTCTGAAGCAGATCTTGACTTGGTTGAAGCAGCAATAAACCGAGCTTTTAGCCGCAATAATGTCACTAAAATCGACCAGACCATATCTAAAACTATTATTAAAGAGACGGTAGATGTTTTTGCCCCTGCCTTTAAGCTCGTACCAAGTTTGTCGTCGGAGATTCGGGAACGGAATTTTCTTTTTAATCAGCTCACGCGCGAGCAGGCCACCCTGTTAGATTACCTCGGCGAGCAAAAAATAGCCGGCATTCACGGGCCTAGCGGTAGCGGTAAGACTATGATCGCGCTAGAGTGCGCGCGTAAATTGCCCGCCGACGAAAATATTCTATTTCTTTGTTTTAATAGGCTACTGCTCAACTATTTGATTGAAAACTATGCCTCGGAAATGCCTAATGTTACCTTTACTAGCCTCAATCGCCTCTATGCCAAGTCCAAGGGAACCGAAATTGCAACCGAAGAGCAAATTACGGACTTCTTGCTTGATGAATATATGGACAATTTCGAATTTCGTCACATCATCATTGATGAAGCACAAGATTTTGCGGCCGACCACTTAGATATTCTTATCGATGCCATTAAGGCAACGGATGGCTATTTCTATGTATTTTATGATCGTAACCAGCTAGTGCATTACCTGAGCAATAAAGATGAATCGACGCTAGATTGGCTCAAAAAGCTCGATTGCCGCCTTGTTTTGCATAAAAACTGTCGCAATACCTACGAAATCGCCCAAGCGGCCTATGCGGCTGTGGATATAGATAAAGTTGAATTAGCCGAACATGTAAACGGCGACAAACCGTGCCTGAATAATTATAGCAATACTGATCGCGCCATCGACGGCATAGCGGAGACGATTCGCTTTTACACTGGCAAAGGTTTCAAGCGTAACCAAATTACGATTTTAACTGTTAAAACCCTCAGTAAATCCATCCTAGCTGGGCGAGAATCCGTGGGCGGCTATCGCCTGTCGGTTGACGGTAATGGTGACGGTATACTGTTTACCACTGCTAGAAAATATAAGGGCCTTGAAAGTGACATTGTCATCATAGTCGATATTGACGGAGACGTGTTTAGCGACGACAAGGCTAAATGTGTATTCTATGTCGCATCGAGCCGCGCTAAGCATTGTTTAACTTATATTTCCGTATTGGACGAAGGCGATATGGCGAAATTGATTGAAAATCTCGGCTCTCGGCCTTCCAATAACCCATCTAAAGATCTTGCCAATTTACTAAATATCCAAGTATCCGAAATTGAATAGCTAAAGGCTTTTTATTGTCCCCTCAACAATCTCCTTCAACCTCTCCTTATCATCCACCTCATCCACCAAATACATCGGCTTGGTGCCTTCGTAGGGCAGGGCTTCGCACATGCCAAAACTATTATTTCCAGATGTAATCTTCACTAGCAATCTATCATCATAGATCCCACCAAACAGCACTCCGTCTGCATATAGTAAAAATTCACCCATCATCGGCCGGCAAGTAATTCCCGGTACTAAAGATAATTGTTCCAAAATATAGTCTCGGTATTCTTTTGTACTCGCCATTATCCGCAATTCTTCTTGTGTGCTTTCAACTTTTTCATCGCCCAATCATAATGTGACGACAAACAACTCACGAAATACGATCCCAATACCGAGCCGCCGACCCACGGATACATGCCTTTAGTAAATAGTTGTTCTTCGCTCAGACTTTCTGCTAATTTCATCACATCCGCATGTGATTTCTCAAACATTTTGCGCGCATCGGCTAGCGTTGTTTTCTGATGCTTCTTCCAATATTCCACGTTCATATCACCGTAAGTTTTCCAAGTATATGGCTCCGGCAAAAATGGTGCATTGCCGCCTTTATTTAAATTTGTGTCTACAAATTCTAATAGCATGCGGTGCCATTCGTATAAATGCACCCAAATATCGCGCAAGTTTTTATCGCGGCCCCAATGGCGCTCTTTCTTTGACGGATCGCCCGAGAAATCAAACTCAGTGTTCATTTCTTTCTCGCTCATTCCGTCCGCCATTTCAATCAGCTTGGCGTAATATTCTGCACCAGCTTTTAATAAATCTGCTTTATTACGTGGTCGTGGCATTCTAGACTCCTGATTCTTAACTAAAATATTACACTAATGATACCACGCGGAGGTGGTCAAAGGTGGCAACAATTGACATTTAATAATAATTATTATAAAATACATACAACCGTGCCCGAGCACGTAAATTTTATATTTAGGAGGAGGGTAAATATGCTCATTAGTAGAACGCAAATGACCGGGTCGATAATCGAGATAGTTCGCGCCGCCTGTGTGGAGCTGGGTATTACCCATGGCGCCATCGGTGTCGGCGTTGAGCTGGCGGTTAGAAACAGGGCGATGTTTGAATGGTTCGAGTCCCCCGAAAACGCGAACCTGGAGCTGTCGATCGCGTCGATAACTGGCGATGGTGATACGCTTTGCTATGACAAGGACGGCAAAGTTACCGAAAACGGCGCTGGCATCGTTATGGGGATGGTTGCTGGACTCCAGCGTTGGGTTACCATTTGCGAGAGGGAATATCGTCTGCCAATAACACGCGATATATACACCTCTGCCGCAATACCGGATGATAGTATTATGCCCGGAGATTCAAATCGCAAAGGTGCCGTCGCGATCAATGTCGGTATGCTTGACGGCATAGGCTGTGCTAGGCATGGCCGCAAAGCCTTCACTGTTTACGTTGCCGTCGCTGGTGGTACCGATGAAGAGAATGAGAAGGCCGCCTGGAGTGCACTCGGCTATATCCGCGATGAAGTTATTGATTACAAGGATGGCTTCATGCTGGAAAGGATATTCTACGATCATTGAACGAGATGCGCGCTCTGATCACGTTCTGTGCGCCCCGACTCTCTAGTCGGGGCATTTTTCATGTTATTGACAAGTAAGCAAGACCATGATATTATAATAAAGCATACTAGCAATAGTGTGTGGTACCTTAGTGTTGTTTTTCTTGTAGGAGGAATTATGGCAAAAACCGAGATTGTCCGTTTTGCTTCCACCTCTGCCGAGACTGTCAATGTCGGCGGTCTCAACCTAACCGTGCATTGCGCCTTTCGTATAAATGAGAACGGGCGCAAACAGGTCTACTTCACCCACGAAGAAGCGCTCGCATTCGAGGAGGAAATGAAGCACTTCGGCTTCAGACTCCCGACGATGACCGAAATGATGCAGTTTACCGTCGTGAAGGCTAGCCCTGCTGGAAAGGATATTCTCCATTCTGAGAAGAAGGGATATATCTCCGCCAGGACGGGCAAGCTGACTGATCCGGATGTGGCCCGCTTTTGGCTCTCCGATGTGGAGAATCCTGGAAATGCAGAATCCATCGTTGACGATGGATATAACCGGCCTCAACTGCTTCGCACGCCCAGAAACTACCGTCTGACGGTTCGCTTCGTTTACGACGAATCGCTGCTGAAGCGGTAGGGCCTGGTCCGCATCTGCGGCGCAACAACACACATTACAACCCACCGTAAGGTGGGTTTTTTCTTGGTCATTTATCGGCGTTTTCCCAATTGATGCAAATTTCATTATAATAATACCAATGATTATATTGGCTAGAATTATAATTTCTGCGGCGCTTGTTTGGCTGTTTTTGCTCTGCCGCAGGACGATACATAAGATGGCAAAAGCTTCGATGTATTCTTATCGCATTGTATCTTTGCTTGGCTTGATGATTTTCTTGGCTGGCTGCTTAGCTCTCGAACTAATGCGCATTGCAGGTAATGTTTGTTACTACGACCAGCTTAATCCTGATTTCCTGATGGATCTATTTACTAGCATTACAAGTGCGATTACGTCGCTAATCTACATTTCTTTTATTCCATCGATACTTTTTTCATTCTTTTTGCTTATCGCAAACATCGTTTTACTCATTAAAGAAGGGCGTTCTTTGCATAATATGTTTGGCGTTATGCTTGGCATGGCTTTAGTTCTTGGATCGCTCGGAGTGATCAATATATATTTGATGCTAGATCATGTTATGAATGTGCATTCATACTTTGGTTTTCA
This sequence comes from Candidatus Saccharimonadota bacterium, assembly GCA_016290315.1. GTDB lineage: Bacteria > Patescibacteriota > Saccharimonadia > Saccharimonadales > Saccharimonadaceae > UBA2834. The sequence continues at coordinate 14,877 of JAEETK010000013.1, forward strand.
TTTTTCGCTAGCGATCGAAAATATATTTGCAATAGTGTATGTCTATTTTGAATGCATGATGTTGGCGACGATTTATGTTTCTCACAAAGCCATACACCATAAAGCACCCCACGATAAGTCCTATATTATAGTTCTCGGCTGTCGCGTGCGCGAAGATGGTTTTCCCGGTGGCGTATTACGTAGGCGTGTCGAGGCGGCTATTAAATTCGCCAACGAACAAAAGAAAGAAACCGGCAAGGCTCCCGTCCTGATTTTCTCAGGCGGAAAGGGTAGTGACGAGCCAATTTCGGAGGCGGAGTCTATGCAAAAATACATAATAGCGCAAAAATACGACGGAAAGATTCTGCTAGAAAATAAATCGACAGACACCTATGAGAATTTCGAGTTCTCGAAGAAGCTAATCGAGAATGCGCAAAATATCGCATTCGCGACGACGGATTTTCATGTTTTTCGTTCTGCCGTATACGCTTCGCGGATGGGATACCGCAAAATTGAGGGCATCGGCGCAAAATCACCTTGGTATTTTTACTATAATGCTTTAATTCGGGAATTTATCGCCAACCTACAATACGAATGGAAGATGCATATATTTAATATTCTGACCATTTGTATCTTTATGATTTCGGTCATCATTTTCAGCTATACATTTAATATTATGTAAGCTTAGGCTTTCTTCCATCTCTTCAAAGTCGGGAAGATTTTAGTGCAATATTCCTTCATCTGTTCATTAGTCATACCGGCTTGTTCACCAAACTTTGAGCACATCTCGATATATTCTTCCATGGAAACTTTATCGATAAACTCGCCGTCTTTATAGCACCATTTACAGTAATCTTTATTAATACTGCCATCTTTTTCAGTTGAGTACATATCTTCTGATGTTAGTGGCATTGCGCAACTTTGACAAATGTTTTGTTCCATAAAAGATCCTCTATTTACTTGTTACTATTATAGCAACGATTTAAAGCCCGCCAATAGCTTCCGTACGCCTTTGTCCGCCTTGGCAACTTTATTGCGAGAATCTTTGACTACGAATTTATCCAAAGTTGCTAGAAGGGCGGGGAGCAGAATCAGGATAATCAAGGTTGCGCAGAATGTCCCTAAGGAAATTGCCTGGCAGACTGCTGCTGCAATCGCCGTCGCAAAGTTGCCTACAATTGCCGTTACGATAATTAAAATCGAGGCCGACGTAAGGATAGCGTTTATTGAACGATTATATGTATTTATCAGCGCATCGCGGATACCCATTTTGAAGTAGCTTCGATTCTCCACGTAATATGAAGTAAACAGAATTGCATAATCAATTGTTGCGCCCATCAAAATTGATTGAACAATGATTAACGCAATGAAGAAGATACGTGAACCAGTCAATGACAAATAGGCCATCACAATATAAACTGCGCATTGAATCACAAGTACTAGCAACGTTGATACGAAGAACGACTTAAAAGTGCAGACTACGACCGCGAAGATTGCTAGCATGGTCAGAATCGTAATGAAATTCATCTCACTACTAAATGTTTGCGACATTTCGTAGGCCATCGCCGAATCTCCCACCATGTAATAATCGATTTTATTACGCGGTCCAAGCTCGCTCTTCAAGTCACTAATCAGGGCAAAAGTCTGATCGCCTTCAGCTGGTATGTTTGATTCAATTAGCGCACGATAATGGCGCGGTCCGACTAATAAATCTTTTGCTTCGTTAATTGTTTTGTGGCCGTCATTAATTTTCTCGCGCATTTCATCATCGATACGTTCCGCAAAGCGCCCATCTGGCAAAACTTTGTCTGACAGGAAGTTGATAAACTTTTCAACCGTCAGCGTCCAGTTCTTGTCGCAATCATAGAGCGAACCGTGATATAGATAAGCTAGAAATAGTTGGTTCTTATCTACGTTATTAGCCAGCGGTAAAATTGCGCGATACAACGCTTCATAATTATATGTATTTCCATTTGCCGCAGCACGCATGAGCGTTGCGATTGTATGTAGTTGTGTTTGCTCATTCTTGCCTAAACGATTCGCATAATCTGGGTTAGGCAAAACTTTCTCATCGATAAAATTAATCAACGTTTTTAGTGAGATTCTTATATTCTTATTTTCGTAACGATAATTATAAAGCGCATAAACGAGTTTAACTTTTACCGAATCAAGCGTAAAAGTCTGCGCCAAGCTCCCAGCTGAATACTTAGTGTTTTGATTATTCATAATATATTGCACTAGACTTAGCTGCTTAATCGTTCCGCTTGAAAGCGCATTTTTTAGCTTCGCGTCATTTTGGTGTTTGAGCAAGAAATTCACTAATTCACGCGGGGAAAGTCTGATGGCGCTAGAAGTCGTCTCGGCTTGGTAGAGTTTGTAGATGTTCTTCAGCTTCGCTAGCTTGTCATTCAAATTAATCTTTTGACGTACGGCGATAATTTTATCGTTCAACTTTTGGGCAATATCAAGGATGGTCTTTTTATCTTCCTCGCTAAGGCTATCGAATAATTCTGGATAATTTGATTCCAGGTTATTTAGCCAATTGGTCGTTTGATCTAGGGCAGTATTTAGTTTTACGGCGGCTGTTGCAATATCTGAATAGGAATATTTCTTTGTTAGTATTTGTTCTGCCTCGTTTGTTTTTGCGACTAATTCCACGCGCACCTTTGTGATTTCTGGCGCTAAGCTTTCTTGTGTTTCTGCAGGCAATTTTGCTACGGCCTGATCAAATAGGGCAGGCGTATTTTTTAGTTCGCTAACTCTTGTTTTAATCGTGGCGAACTGTGTTTTTAATTGCGCAACTTCATCCGCCGATAGTCCCATTTCGTTAATGACATTCTGATTAGAAAGCGCAAAACTAATCAGCTCTTCAATCGAAGCAGTTGCCGTTGGCGTGCTGGTTGTCGTGTAACTATAGTAAGTCAATAACTGTTCGAGCGTCTTTTGATTAATCCCGAAAATGCTCGAAAGCTCCGCAACGGTCTTTGGCGTATCGGTAATATTCTTATTGCTAAACGTTTTTAGCTTGGCTAGATCTGCCCGTTGTGCCGGTGTGACCATGCTAGCATATTTTGAATTCGACAAAATATCATTCGTCACAAACTGCGCAAACTCGTATAGCGTAAGTTTGGTTGGAATATTCTGCTCTGACAAGTACAAGACGTAAACGTCATCCAATTTCTTACTGTCCACGCCTAGAATATTTGCAATATCTTGTTTGGTGCGCGGCTGATTGACTTTAACTTGATTTGTGAAGTTCGAAAAACGATCAACTTTCGCTACGGTATCTTTCGAAACTGCATCCGCAAAGTTTTTGTTTGGAAACACTTCTTTCTGCAAGAATGTTACCAAATCGTCGAGCGCTATTTCATGCGCATCTACGTCTTTGTAGTAGTGGTAGTAAATCGCCTTCACGAGATAATCTTCCGTTTCAACTTTCTCGCTGCTTAGGCTATTAATCTTTGCTACTAATTCGTTGTATTTCTCTGGCTCATTAATAGTATTGCCGTAGCATAGAACGCGCGTCGTATCTTCGCGTTTATCAAATTTCTTGCAAGCTTCCGTGACTTTATCGTCCATTTTTGCATCATAGACTAAAGCCATTTGATTAGTCTCGTTGAAGACGTCTTTAATGCGATTGTTTTGTTCGGCCGTAAAGTTGATGCCGGTGCTACCTTTTAGAATGATGCTGCCTACGAAGACAAATAAGAATAGCGGCATTGCGATTTTGCGCAAATCATAACTACGCTTACCAAACCAATCCATTTTGAAGTTGAGAGTTTTCTTTTTGGTTTTCTCGATGGCTTTGTCGAAGAGTAGAAGTAGTGCTGGTAGGGAAGTAAAAATAGACACCAAGCTCAATATCACGCCTTTGCTGAGCACGAGTCCCATATCGCGCCCAATGGTGAAGCTCATAAATACTAGCACGATTAATCCAACTACCGTCGTGACGGAACTTGATGAAATTGCGCCAAACGAATAGCGCATCGCGCGGCGCATGGCGGTCTTTTTGTCTGGATGGTCTGGCTTTGCTTTTTCTTGTCGATAGCGTGTCGATAACATGATGGCGTAATCCATCGATAATGCCATTTGTAAAATAGCCGAAATTGCATCAGTGATATGCGATACGCTCGGAAAGATGATATTTGTACCTTTATTGGCAACTACGGCCAACAATATTGCAAATAGGTACAGCCACGGTTCCACCCAAGATTTACTCATCAAAAGCAGAATAACCATCGCACAGGCAACGGCTAGTATTGCGACATGTAGTTTCAGTACTTCGCCGTTAAAGTTGTAAACTTGGCCAGCCTCTTCGACTTCATATTTGTCTTTATATTCATCGTGAATAGCATTGTAGACCTGATTTGCTAGCTCGGAATCTGCTGGCGCATTGACATTGATTATGTAGCGAGTGTATTTGTCGCGATTATACGTGTCACTGTCATCGTAATCTACGGATTTTACGCCTTCGATCGATTCGATATGCTCTTTAATTTGCACCTTTTCGTTAGCTGGAACGTCCGTTAGCATCATTTCGTAGCTACTGGTCGCATCATAGCTAAATTCATCGTTCATAATATTCAGGCCCAAAGTAGTTTCCGAGTCGGCCGGCATGTAAGAATAGATGTCTTTATTGATTGTGACTTTAGTTGCCAAAAAACCACAAATTACTACAAGTACCAAAAATACACCGAAAATGACATAACAATGATTTACGATGAAATCTGATATTTTGCGCATATTTGATTATTATATTCGCCTCTTATAATTCAAAGAAGAACAGTATTATTGCACTATGTCTAAAATTAGACACTATATTGACACATTGTTCAAAGAGTGGTATAATTATACTATGGTTAAAACTTCTTATCGTAGAGCTACTGATCGAACGCGTCGCAAAATTCGCGAAGCTTTTGCGGACTTATTAGCGAAGCATGGTTCCGTTAAAAACATTACAGTAACTGACTTGGCTGAACGTGCCGAAATCACGCGTGGCACTTTTTATAATTACTACAATAACCTCTACGAAGTTGGCGCCGAGTTGCAAGCCGAACTCGAAGGAGAGCTTTTTGCTGATAGCTACGAATTTAACTCGGTCGACGATATTGAACAGTATGTGAATCAGGTTTTCGCTTTCTTAAAGCAACAAGAGGGTGTTTATCGCCAGCTATTGTCTAGTGATGCTCCGGCCGCTTTTTTAAGCCAACTCGAAATTAGCATGACTCAACGCGTTCTGATGATCTTGCGCAAAAAAGGCATCCATGACAAAAACACAGAATTCGAATTATTGATTCTTACAAATGGCGCTTTTGCTATTATTCGTAAATATTACCGCAATGAAATCGCCGTAAAGCTCGACGACATCCGTGATTATCTTAATCAAAAGCTTCGCGATATGTTCGTGCGCTACGTTAAATAGGCTACAGTAAACCCTTAATATCTTCTTCCATATCTTCTGGCTTGAAAGTCGGATCGAATCGCTTTACTACCTTGCCATCCTTCGCCACTAAAAACTTCGTAAAGTTCCATACGATATCGCCTTCCTTTTTGCAGGTCGTGCTAATCTTCGCTACGGCTTTCATGGCCATCTTATTCTTCATACCCTTTGGTGTTTCTTTTGGCTGTTCCTTTTTTAGCAGGGTATAGAGCGGAATTTCATTTTCGCCGTTTACGTCTATCTTGGCGAATTGGTCAAACTTCGTTTTATATTTTCCAGTGCAGAAACTATGAATCTCGTTGTCGTCGCCCGGCGCCTGATGTCCAAATTGATTACATGGAAAATCTAGCACCTCCAAACCTTCATTGTGATATTTCTCGTATAGGTTTTCGAGGCCTTCATATTGTGGTGTAAAGCCGCAACCTGTCGCCGTATTTACAACCAGCAAAACTTTGCCTTTTAACTTTGATAGCTTAAAATCTTTGCCGTCTCTGGTCTTTACCGCTAAGTCGTAAATACTCATCACGTTGGTCCTCCTTTTTCGTCATTATATCAGTATCTATCTCTAATCGGTTTATTATCATATAATAAGCTTATGATTAATATAGTCGCCACCATCTTAATAATATATAGCATTGGTCAAATCGCGCTCGGAATTGCGGTATTAACTGGCAAATTTGAGCCATTACTGCCAGTAGAGCGCAAGAAGCTTCCCGCCAAAGTTCGCAAGAAAGCTCGTTGCCTCAATGGGGTCTCCATGTTGGCCACCAGTGTCATACTTTGCCTGCTTAGTATCGGCATGCTTACTGGTATTAACGCTTTAATCTATATTTCCGCCGTAGCAATGGTGGTGTTTATTATTGTCATGTCAGCTATTAGCCTCAAGACCGAAAGCAAATTTTTTAAATAGCCAAGTTTTCAACTTTTTCAGCATTACTTCAGGCATTTGTCCCATAATTACCTTGTACTATATAAGCATAGGAGATTTATTATGGAAAACAATCGCAAAGATGACATTAAAATGAGAATATTCTCGTTCATTATTGGCGTGCTAGTCGGCGCAATTATTTCGACCAGCGCCTTCATTATTAGCGTCAACGTTCTCGGCGCAAACAAAAGCAGCAACGGTCAACCTTCGCAGATGCAGGGTGGCGGCACCCCTCCAGAAATGCCAAGTGGCGAAAACGGTCAACCGCCAGCCAAACCGGGCGAAAGAAACGACCAAAACAGTAACGAATCCTAGGGAGGCTGTATGAAAAATAAAACTACCTCAACTTGCGTAGTTGCTGTCGTCGTTCTTGCTGTCATCCTGGGCGTAGAGTGGTTCTTCCTTATTAATACCCTTAGCAGTAGTAATAATGCGAAGAACAATAGCGGTCAATCCTCGCAAATGCAGGGCGGCTCCGGCTCGTCCGCGTCCTATTCTTCTGCTAAGGAGATTACGAGTGACGAAGAAATCACTAGCGGCGAATTTGCTTCGACTACCGCTGATGAAAACGCCATCTCTGCATCGGGTAATATCAAGGCTACGCTTTCTGACATTACGGTCACCAAAACTGGCGATTCTGACGGCGGCGACAATACTAGCTTTTATGGCACCAACTCTGCCATTATCGCCAAGAGCGGCGCTAATCTAACCATCAAAAACGCCACTATTACGACTGATGCTAACGGTGCGAATGGCGTCTTCAGTTATGGTGGATCCGCTACGACTAATAATTCGTCCTCGGACGGCACTACGGTCAATATTTCCGATTCCACTATTACTACCAAAAAGAATAATGCTGGCGGCATCATGACGACTGGCGGCGGTACCATGAACGCAACAAATCTCACTATTAATACCGCTGGCACTTCCAGCGCCGCTATTCGCTCCGATCGTGGTGGCGGTACCGTAACTGTCGACAAAGGCACCTACAAAACCACTGGCCAAGGTTCACCGGCCATCTATTCCACAGCGGATATCACGGTAAAAAATGCCACTTTGGTAGCCACCGCTTCTGGGGGCGTCATTATTGAAGGCAAGAATAGCGTTACGCTCGAAAATGTCGACCTGACCGACACAAATAACACTCTTAACGGTCAGTCTACTACCTATAAAAATATCTTTCTCTACCAATCCATGAGTGGAGATGCGGCATCTGGCCAAGCCGTCTTTACTTCCAAAAACTCCACTATCACTACTAATAAAGGCGACAGCTTCTATGTCACTAATACTACCGCTGAGATTAATCTCGAAAACAACAAGATTGTCAACAACGATACGTCTGGCAACTTCCTCCGCATCCAAAAAGATTCTTGGGGTAAATCTGGCAATAATGGCGGCATAGTTACACTCAATCTGACCAATCAATCCGCTGCCGGTAATATCGTGGTCGATTCCATCTCGAGCCTCACTATGAGCCTCAAAAATGGCTCTACCTTCAAAGGAGCTATCAATAGCGCCAACGCCGGCACGGTTTCGCTCAGCCTAGATAAAAGTAGTACGCTCACATTAACCGGCGATACTTACGTCAAGTCGCTTACCAATGCCGACTCTACGAATAGCAACATTAATTTCAACGGCCATAAACTTTACGTCAACGGCAAAGCAATTAATTAACTATTCGACTTTTTCGATAATTAGCTCACTCGAGCCGTCTTCTAGGGAATTGTTACTATCTAAATGATAATGATCATTTCCTTCTTGTTCGGCAAGAGTGGCTAATTGTTTTGATAGCGAAAGCAGGCCTGCCTTATTTGCCGAGATTATTGTCGCGCCATTCTCGATGCGCGTAGATATCTTAAAGTCTTCTGCCCATTCTATCTTCATTTCGAAAATCTCATTTATGTCCTTCCTTATTATAGTTCGCAGCTATCCATTTCATCAGTACGCCCACCACGTATTTAATCTCTTCTTCTGTTAACGCGCGGCCTTTTGGAATTTTATGCCACTTCTCCAGACATCCCCTACAGCAACATGCGCAAGCGTGCTGTGCAATGAATACTGGATGTCCGCGCATTGGTGTTTGTTTGCCATCGTTCTTGGGTTCTGCTGGCGCTAGGCGTTCGCGAACGAAATCGTTAGCATGACTTCTAATCTTTTCTGTGCCAATACGGTCTATATACTTAATATCTTTCGGCTTTAAGTGAAAACTTGAACGGAACTTTGACCGCGCCAAAGCGGAGAATAGAGTTTCTGTCCCAGATTTTTCTACTACCATAAAATTATTGTACCTGATTACTTGGTGTTATAATGAAGTCTACATTGTTCTTTACTAGACGAATACGAAAGGTAGGTGATAATGCGTGAGCGTAGAGAACGACAGAACGGTAAATGCGTATATTGCGGCCTCTGAAAGGTATATAGAGATCGAGGAGAGGCACGTTGGCGATGGTTCGGGGGAGAAATATCAGAAGCTTGAGCAGTTTATATTGGAGGCATATCAGCCACTGCCTGGTGGGGCGAGCATCCTGGAGATTGGCGCTGGTCCTGGCATAGACGCACAGCGCCTTCGGGATAAGTTCGGCTATATAGTTACCGCCAGCGATATTGATGCGCCAGGATTTGTGGACGCCGTCCGCAAACGTGGTTTTGAGCCAGTGGTCTTCAATATCGTAAAAGATGATCCGCCGGGCATTTATGATGGTGTCTTTTGTTGGCGTGTGCTGCAGCATCTCATGCCTAAAGATGTCGAAATTGCTCTGGGTAAAATCTATTCTGCCCTAAGAAACGGCGGCCGCTGCCTCCTAAGCACCATGAATCGTGAGGCGAGTGAGGTTGATTTTCAGGAAATCGACTTTGACGGCGAATATCATATCGGCGCACCGCGCACTTTTTATTACTGGCGAGAATCGGATCTATCCAGACTGATTGAGCAGGCGGGCTTTCGCATCGTACATTCATTCAAGGATGGCGGCAAGCAGGGGAACAAGTGGCTTGTCTACATTCTTGAAAAATAAGGCATCCCCTGGAAACAGGGGATATTTTTTACCACGTTTTTCCCGAATAGTAACTGCCACCACTCCACTCTTTGTATTCGCCTAGCTGCTTCTGCCTTCCTCTTAAGGCGGTAACCTCTCCGTCTTTGAGTTGTTGTTCGATATTTTTTATATCTATATTGGCGGTCGGGTCGTCTGGGTCGCTACCGGGATCCTGCGATGGGTCTTTATTTGGGTCTGCGGAAGGATCTTCTTGTTCTTTCTGGAGTTCATCGATTTCTTGCTCTAATTTTTCTGCCCTGTCGGACTTTCCGCTATTATCATTTTTACTTGCGCAATCGTCTTCGTAAAGTACGTCCTTTGCATTTTGCAGTTTTAGTTTGGCGTTCAAGTCGCCTTTTTTAATCTGCTTAATCATCGAAAGAGACAAGTTGATGCGCACGTCGCAGATACGGTCTTCTGGCGGGTTATTTTTTAAGGCCGCCTCGAACTTTGCCTGAGAATCTTTGAATTCGGCCAACTTATAAAGGCGAATCCCATCGTTGTAATGGACGATATAAGGCTCTTCTAGATTTAGTGCATATAACATTTTTACTAGACTATCAGAATAGTTGCCGTTGTTAATATTAGCTATCAATGCCTCATTTAGTGCTAACGATGCGCCAAATTTTAATAACACAAACCCGACCATAATCAAGAATGCGGCGAGAATCTTTTTAGCCGTCTGCCTACTCATACCTTCCTCCGCCAAAGTTTATTGAATTCGAAGAACAATAACAGTAGAAGCGGTACGGCAAATATATAATATAGATCCATTCCCGTAGGTTTATCGTCCGGCCGAGTGTTACTGGTCGTAAGTTCGGAGATCTTTTTCAATGCTGGGTCTATATCTTTTTGTGATTCCGCATGTATATAATCACCGCCAATATCTTCTGCAATCTTCTTGAGATTAGCCTCATCTATTTTAGATATCGCATAATGGTCGGAGGTGCTCCAATCTGCGCCATAATCGGTGGAATAGTATTTAATATACGGATCTAGACTATAAGTATTGTTCGATTTCATCTTTCCGCCGTTAATGGTGCCATACCCAAGCACTAGGCCATAGTCGAAATGTTCTTTTAGGCTGGCGTAACTCTTTAATGTGCTGTCGTCTGTAATTTCACCATCGCTGATGAAGACTAGAATCCTTGTCCTTTCTTCTTCCTTTTTCTCGGCGGATGCCATGATAGTATTTATCGAATCCATTGGCACATTAAGACTTGAACCACGCGCATATGAATTAGGGAGCGGCGCCATGGCTTTGATGGCTGATTCGATCATATTATAGTCATAAGTAAACGGCGCAATAATCGTAGCCGAGTTTGCAAAGGTGATTAAAGAGAACTGCGCTCCGTTCAACTTTTCTAGGATGTATTGCATGTCAGATTGGACCGCGTTTAATCTCGGCTCGTTTCCGTTATAATCCTCCGCTATCATGCTAATTGTATTATCAACCACGAATAGTACATCTAAATCATTAGTTTCGACTTGGGAGCTATCTTTCTCTGGAATCATCGGGCGCAGGCCTATAATTAAAAGCAAAATAATTATCGTAATCTTCGGCGCTAAATACTTTAGTTTGTTTATTGCTGCATCTTTTTTGTCAATGAGGCACGGAATAGTCAAAATGCCAAATAATAAGACGGCAATTACGATTAACGACCACAATGGGATAATGGGTTCCAGCATCATTTCGCCACCTTTCTGCCCAATATGACAATTCCACTAACTCCCAGAAGAAGGATTAAATAGGGGATTAATGGCACATCTCTCTCCTTTGCCTCGCTTCGCTCTTCGAGTTTGGTTTTTGTGGTCTGCTCTATATCTTGGACGATACTATCCGTAGTGCCACTAGAGTATGTATATAATTTACCGCCGTTAATATTCATCGCCTGCTTAAACTCCAAAAGATTTTGATTTGAGGTTAATTCTGGACTAATGCCAAATATTTTTATGCCTTTCTTTTTCGCAATTGCGCTAGCTTGAGCAGTAGTTAATAGCGGCTTACCGGCCAAATCGTTATCGGTCGAAAATATAATGATACGCGTCCGCTCTTTACTGTCTATATCTGGGAAGTTTAACGTGCACGACGCTAATCCATCTCCAATCAATGAGCTGCCGCGCGTCGCAGCCCCCTCGATTGTGCCGCTTTGGATATATTGAATCATATAGAGGTACTCATCAATATCAAAAGAAGAATAATCCATCGATTCGTAATACTCGATTGATTTTTTAATATTGCCTAAAATAGTTTTAGCGTATTCGTAATCTTCCGTAAGTGGCACAAGTGTTACGGAGGAGGAGTTAAAGATGCTAATGCCAAAACGCTCACCATGTAGCTTGTCGACTATATTGCTGAGGCTATTTACTAGTTCGAGATTTAGGTCGTCAACGGATGCCGATGTGTCCATGCACAAAATAATGTCGCGATTATATTTTTCTTCTACGGTGACTATAGTTTCGTACGGGCGAGCAATCAAGGCCGTCGCAGCAAAGATAGCCACAACAAAGAGAGCTAACAATAGCCTGCGAAATATCTTGTAATTACGTAAACGTCGCTTATAATAGTCGGTATTTTTCAAGAAGAACGTGTTCGCGATTTTGCTACCGGAGGAATATTTTCGTCGTTTTTTGCGTACGAAAAGAAAGTACGGGAAAAGTAATAAAAGAATTCCGACAATTACGAGGGGATATCTTAAGTCCATTTTTTGATTACCTCCGCAGTCTTTTCAATCGATTTTGCAATATTTCCGTTCGATTTAGCCGCAAACTCTGGGTTATAATACTCGCGAATAAGCTCAGTCAGACTCGCCATCTTCAAAGTCTCAATTTGTTGCAAGGTGTAATATTGAACCCTTATGTTCGTAGCCTCAAAAATGAAACCCCGGATTAATCCGCTTAGTATTTGGTATGCTCTGCGGCTAGTAATCTTATTTGACGTGACGTCAGATTTTAGCGTTCCAATTTTATCTAGATATTCTTTTTTCAGCTCGGATAGATCCTTCTTCTTTGGGGTTTTGACCACTTGCTTGATTGGCTTCTTGTGCATTAGTAGCAACAATATAATCAGCCCACATATGAGTATTGCCGAGCAAATGATTGTAGGAGTAGAGGAGTAATGGAAAGGCGGTCGTAGCTCAGTTTGTACTTGCATAACGATGCTCCTCTAGTAACTCGATTACTTTGTAGCTAATCTCTTCTTTTCTGCCGATGGAAACCATGCTCACGCAATTACGTCGCAATTTCTTGCGATTCTTATTTAGAATCTCACTCTTTAATTCGTGCTCGAGCTTGTTCATTTTCTTGTCGCCTAACAGAAATTCCGGCACGTATTCATTTTCCGCCACATCGAAGACGTTCGCGCCGAACATGTAATTGTCGGTAATATTAATCACCAACACATTATGGCGCTGGTTGAGCTTTTTAAGAGTATTGGCTTTGAGGTTGTCGATCCCAGCCAGATCGGTCACAACTACTATAATCATTCGTTTCGCGACGTATTTATTTGCAAATTCCAAAATATCGTTTAGCGATGTGTCTTTTTTTGCGGCGTTCTTTTCGTAGCCTACAAGATAGTCTTCTAGATTGTATAAATTGTAGCGAAAAGGTTTTAGCTCAATCTTTTTGTCGGTTGCGTAAAGCATCCCAACGTAATCGTTATTCTTAATGGCAAGATAGCCTACGGTGCCAGCCGAAAAAAGCGCTAACTCTTTTTTACTTTCGAGCGCATCCGAATCTGCCTCCATTTTGGCGCCGGTATCCATGACTAGTAGTATGTTATGTTTCTTTTCGGCGATGAATTGCTTTGTGAGAATCTTGCCACTGCGCGCCGATGATTTCCAGTCAATGTCCTTCACGTCGTCGCCCAGGACGTACTCGCGCAGATTCTCAAAATTCATACTCTTACCCCGATAGATGGACTTGTAGGTTCCATCTAAAATATTGGTGGTTTTTTTGTTAGAGTATATCGAGATATTGGCTTTTATCTGATTGATATAGCTTAGTTTCATGGGGTCGCGACGGCTCCGAAGAGAGCATCGATTATTTGTTCGACAGTTACGCCATCAGCAACAGCAGAGAAGTTTAACGATATTCTATGTCTAAGGATGCTATATCTTAAGTCGCTAATATCCTCAGGAATCACATGACCGCGCCCTTTTATTAATGCTAATGCCTTTGCGCACTGCATGAAAGAAATCGCTCCACGCGTCGATGACCCTAGGTTTATATAGTCCGCAAGCTCGGCTTTAATAAAATCTTTCGGCTTGCGTGTAGCCGCAATGATACGGGCAATGTAGTCTTTTATTGATTTGTCGACGTATACTTTCTCGGATAGTTTTTGTAGAAAAACAACACTATCGAGATCTAATATCGGTGAATCGTCATCAAATACTTTATTCTCAATCCGTTCAAGAATTTCGACTTCTTCTTCTGGTGTTGGGTAATCTAATTTTTCTTTCATCAAGAAGCGATCGAGCTGCGCCTCAGCCAAAAGATAAGTTCCTTCTTGTTCGATTGGGTTTTGTGTTGCTATGACGATAAAAACTTCTGGCATTGGGTAAACCTTGTTATCTATCGTAATCTGTCTCTCCTGCATCGCCTCCAGTGTTGCAGATTGTGTCTTTGCGCTAGAGCGGTTAATCTCGTCAAGCAGTACAAAGTTCGCATGAATTGGGCCAATTTTGGTCTTAAAAGCGTTTTCTGCGTAATTAAAAACCTGCGTTCCGAC
>JAEETK010000040.1 GCA_016290315.1 Candidatus Saccharimonadota bacterium
ACTATAGGGTTGCCATTATTGTCGGTATTACGATTCTTATTAGGAACATCAAAGTCCCACATGGCGCTACTGACGCTCTTCATATTAGTAGCTAACGTACAGCTATCTGAAGATGCAACGTAAGTACCCTTCTTGCAGAATTCGACTGTAAAAATAGCATCTGCTCGAGTAGCACCTATCCAAGCCACAATAGGGTCGCCGGCTTTAATGGTCTGCACTTCTTGTGCACTCTCTTCTGGGTGCAGTGCCGCATTAGAGCCACTAATATCTTTTACGATATTTAAACTCGAGTAGGACTTTGTCGTTCCGTCATCATTAAGTTCGTCTGTCCACGGGTTTACGTTTGATACTTTATATAGCACATCTAGTGGCTGCCCATTTGGATCAACCGCGGTGCTATTTTCAATTAATAACGTGTACGATTCTCCCCTATTAATACGACCAGAAGAAAATGCCTGGGTGTCGGTAGTAACCGTACTTTTGCCTTGAGCAATTCCACTGCCGCCAACATGGGCAGCTGTAATTTTAGTGTTTTCTGTGTAATAAATTTTCGAATACGAGAATGTATTATTTAACGTATTCCGATTTAATTCACTGTAGTCTTTATATGCTATTGTTGATGCCGCGCTCGCGTCCGCAACGCCAAAAATTGGCGAAGCTATAAATGCTGCAGCCACAGCCAGCATAGCCGAAGTGTGGAGCTTTTTCATATTTTTTCTCTTTTATTTTTATTTTTGACCTTTTGTGAGCTTATAGTAACATTTGAGAGACCAAAATGCAAGTGCTTTTTATTACAATAAATGAACCTTGACTTTTCCACTGTATCTTTGTACACTTAGATTACCTTCCCCTGTAGCTCAATGGTGGAGCAAGAAGCTGTTAACTTCGAGGTTGCCAGTTCGAGTCTGGCCGGGGGAGCCAGGTTTAATTTACAGATATATATTCAAATAAAGAGACGCTCGTAAGTAATAAAGAGGTCTTTTTTTGTTGTTTTTATAAAAATATTCAAAAGTACTTGTTTTTACGATTCGTTTATGCTTAAATACGTTTATAAATAGGTCAAAATAAAAAGGTCAAATAAAGAGAAAGGTTACCTATATGGTTAGGAGAAAAAAGTCTTTGCTTTTTTCGGCATCATTAGCATCTGCGGGTTTGGTCGCCGGCGGGTTGTTCATGATCGCCCCAAAAACACAGGCGAGTAGCGATGAGGTCGCTATATCAAATACAGCAAACGCAGTAATTCAGGAAATTAGCAGAGACAGCGGAATTTCAACTAAAGGAGTGGAGACTGCTCTGAAAACCCATGAGCTAATAGTCAATATTCCAAACTTAGATGAATTTAAAGAAAGCCATCCAGACGCTATAAAGTATACAAAAATAGCCGAAAAGGTATACGTAGTCGAGTTTGCAGATTATAACACCACATCCGCAAACTATCTTGATATAAAAGAAAAAGATAACAATTCTGGCGTTCTTTTAAATATGCAGTTAAAACTTGACGACGATGCAGAATCGAATGCGATATATAATTACGAGGAGCTAAACCGATGCACCGATCGCTCTGCTACAACATACACAAATGGTACTAGCATACCAGACCAGTGCTTAGGTTGGGGAACTTCTGCCATGAAACTAGATACTTACGCAAAAAGTCTAACTTCTGGCCAAAAAGTTACCGTTGCCGTGATTGATAGTGGCATCCGCGCGTCTCACTGGGCGTTCAAGAAAACAACCACAGGCGACCGTCTCGATATGACCTATGCTCACGATTATTATGATAACGACACAAATCCCGACGATAGTGGGAACAACGCCAACGACAACATGACGGTAACCTGTAATATTACCACGCAAACATGTACTAACGTAAGTGCTGGCGCCTCAAGAGTAACGCATGGCACATCCGTTGCAGGAACAATCACCCAGGCCACTCCAGCAAGCGTAAAAATTGTTCCCATCCGCGTTTCTGGCGGTAAAAGCATTGATCTTACAAAGGTAGCAATGGCTGTTTCTGAGTTAAAGGGTAAGGTCGACGTAATCAACTTAAGTCTCGGCCTCGTAGAACAATTACCAAATCCGCTACCAGAAGATTATCAGACCACAATCGAACTTGCTCTTAGGGAGGCTAAAGAGGCTGGCACTATAATAGTAGCCTCGGCCGGCAATGGTAGCGCTGGTTGGGTTTCTTATCCAGCGTCCAGTAACTATACCATCGCCGTATCTTCCGTCAATAATGCTAAATCATTCTCGTCATCGTTTTCTCAACATGGCGCAGAAATCGATTTCGCAGCACCTGGCGAGGAGCTTCTCCTACCAACATCAAGTACTGGCGCGGATAATACATTAACCTTAACTAATGGCACATCTTTCTCTGCACCTTACATTTCTGCAGCAATAGCAAATATCTTAACCGAACACCCAAACTATGACTACAACCAGGTCTATAACACCCTTAAACTCAATGCTGAAGACTTAGGCGTAGCCGGCAAAGATGAATACTATGGTTGGGGTAGTGTAAGCTTCCATGTTAACAAATACGCGGATTTAAGTATTTCGACGCCAGCCGTAACAGCAGCAACCAACTGGACAAATAGTGATGCCACCATTAAGGCTACCGCGAGCAGTAACGCGTACAATATTAATAAGTACAAAGTAGACAATGGCAATACCCCAGCCACTACTCCGAGCTCTTGGTCAACCATTTCTTCGTCCAGTAAATCATACAACCTTTCGCAAACTGTCTCCGCAAACGGGACATATACGCTTTGGTTCAAGAATAGCAACAACGAGACCGCCTCGAAGACCGTTACGGTAAATAATATTGATAAAACCGAACCGGTAATTAGTACTGCCCTATCAACAAGCAACGTTACGGCTAATGGGGCAACTTTAAACATTGGAGTAACAGATAGCGCAAGTGGTCTCGGTCGAATCATCTGGCATTATAAAGCAAACGATGCAAGTAGCTATACGGACAAGGCTGAAACGTATGCTAGCTCGAATACCGGCGAGACTTCCGCAATAACTAAGAGCCTAGTTCTAACTGGACTTAATGAATCCACCCGATACGCAGCATATGCGACCGTCTATGATGTTGCGGGCAATGCTAAAGATTCTGAAACAATTTACTTTGCCACTAGAGCAGCAGGCGATCCGTTAGTTCCAGTGACTAGTATTACTGTCAGCCCCGCAACCGCAAACGTCAACGTAGGAGCTACGCTAAGCTTGACTGCCACAGTCACTCCTACAAATTCAACCGATACGATTACTTGGAGCAGTAGCGATAGTAGCGTTGCGACAGTTGATGTGAATGGTGTCGTAAAAGGAGTAAAAGCAGGGACAGTAACCATTACCGCCAAGGCGAACGACAATGTCTCGAACACTGCCACTATAACCGTAAAAGCCGCTACAACGACGGTTCCAGCAACAGCCATAAGCATTAATCCTGTTTCTATCAGTATTAACGTCGGCGAGAAAGCAACCCCAACTGTAACGCTTACTCCTGCAAATTCAACCGATACGATTACTTGGAGCAGTAGCGATAGTAGCGTTGCGACAGTATCTAGTACTGGTAAAATAGTAGCTGTTAAAGCTGGCACGGCCACCATTACCGCTACGGCAAATAGCAATGTGTCGGCAAATATTACAGTTACTGTACTAGGGGGAGCAAACAACGATCCAGCAGTTCCTACTGAGCCAACCGAGCCAAAAGACGTTAACGTAAAGAATCCTAAAACTGCCGATATTAATGCTCCTGCAATAGCAAGCGTAGGTGGAATTCTGGGCGCTCTAGCGTTCTTCATCTTCCGCGCAAAACGCCGTTAGTAATATTCTAAAAGCACCCCTTTTGATGGGTGCTTTTTGTTGCCGCGTTCCGTGGCATTGATTGAGCTTAGTCGCTAAAATCCGAATCCAGAGCTATTTCAAAAGTATAATCTGGTATCTCTTTTTGAAGTGTACTATGTATTCGCCGAAAATACGAACTGCGATTTCTTACATCGAAGCCAACGACAATATCAAAACTAATTTCTTTATTTTTTTCGTCAACATGAAAACCGTGCATTTGGATAACGTGTTCAAATCCAGATACTATTTCATATACTCGATCACGCAGCTCTGCAGCCCTCCCGCCCTTCTTATTAACGGAATAGATGCCAACGGAATTAATCAGAACATGGCATTTTCGATGAACACGGCGACGAATTTCTCGGGATATGTCATCTATCTCTAGTGCGGTCATTGTGTCTGGAAGTTCGATATTAATTGACGCAAACGTAATATTCGGACCGTAATCGTGCATGACCAAATCATATGCGCCCTCGACGCCATCAACCTGACGGACCTCTTCTCGAATCTTCCGAGACAAATCAGAATCCGCCCGTTCCCCCAAAATAACACTGAAGGTTTCGCGGAGCATTTTAAAACCCGAGTAAGTAATAAATAAGGAAATGCCGACTGCTAAATATGCCTCAACACTAAAGCCGGTCAGTACAAATATCCCGGCAGCAACTAGCGTCGTTAACGATATTAACGAATCAAATAATGCATCTTTCCCCGACCCTGCTAGAGAATCGGAATCCACTTTCCGCCCTACCCTATATACATATATACCAAGAACAATCTTGACAATAATTGCTACTACCATGACCGCCACGGTAGTTAATGAATAATCTGGGGACTCAGGGATGATAATTTTCTTTATTGATTCGATAAAAGCCGTAAAACCAATATACATAATAATAATAGCCACGACGGCAGCGCTCAGATATTCGGAACGGCCATGCCCCATTGGATGTTCACGATCTGGAGATAGATTTGCAAAATGCGAACCAGCTATCGTGACTAATGAAGAAAGCATGTCGCTAAAGTTATTGACGGCATCTAAGATTATCGCAATTGAATTCGACAACAGACCAACGATGGCTTTAAAAAATACCAGTAATAAATTCGCCAGAATGCCAATAATACTGGCAACGACGATAGTGCGATGCCTATTATCTTTCATGTTATTCCCTATTGTAGAGTTTTAAGTTTATTTAGTCGATTTTCGTACTCTTCGAATAATTCCGCTGGCAATATCTTTGTCCTTAATACTCCAAGCACCGCCTCGTAGAACCATATCTCGCGCTCGCGTTTGGCGGCGAAATAAGTCCAAATACTCTTACCAAGCTCTTCATATCCGTAAGCTAATTCGCCCATATTATGCATTTTATCGCATGCCGAAATAATTAGTGGACGAATATCGTTGGTGTTTTCAATGTTATTGAGATAAGCATATTTCCGCGCTCGCCAAGCCTCTTGAGTTGGCGTACGGATATCTGGTTCGGAAACCGTCTCGACAAGGTTCAGAATTTCGTAGCCAAAATCATTAGCTAAATCATTCGAGGAATAGACACGGTCGGGTACATCCTCCAATACATCATGTAAAATTCCGCCAATAAATACTTCCTCGCTGTCGATATACATTTGAGTCATAAGCGCTACTGCAAAAGGATGAGCAATATATGGGATAGTTGACCCACGACGAAATTGACCATCATGTAGCCTGGTGGCGATTTTGATAGCTTTATTGATAGGCTCAGAATAAACCATTAGCTATATTTTACAACAGCCTTGCCCATAGCGCCATCGAAACAAATAACTCAAAGGAGTACTTAGGAGGGATTTTATACTTGATATTATGCCATAAAGTCGAGTTTCCGCCAGTCATTATCCTTTTCTATGATATAATAAATTAAGATGAAAATATCTTTTGTAATACCGGTATACAATGAGGAAAAAGGCTTCAGCCAATTCTATGAAAAAATGTTGTTGCCGGAGCTAAAAAAGCTCAACTACGATTATGAGTTAATCTTAGTTAATGACGGAAGCACTGACAAAAGTCTACAGATTATTCAAAAGATTTCCGAGAAAGACAACCATGTGAAGGTGCTATGTTTTTCGCGCAATTTTGGCAAAGAGGTCGCGCTGACAGCTGGAATTCGCGAGGCGGCGGGGGATGCAATATTAACAATGGACGCAGATGGCCAACAACCGCCGAAATTAATCCATGAATTTATTAAAAAATGGGAAGAAGGTGGCGAAATTGTTATCGGAGTTAGAGGTAGATATGAAAAACACGGCCTCATTGCAAAAATAGGATCAAAATTGTTCTATAAGATTCTTGGCATGATGGGCGTAAAAGACACCGTACCTGGCAGCACAGATTTTCGCATTATCGATAGATGTGTCGCAGATGAGTATAATAGATTAACCGAGCATGGCCGCATTACGCGAGGCTTGATGGACTGGATGGGTTTCAAAAAAGTATACATCGATTATATCTACGGGAATCGCCTGGCTGGAAAGCCTAGCTATAATTTTAAAAAGCTTTTTCAATTAGCAATAGATAGTTTTGTGAGCTTGAGCTCTGCCCCACTAATCATATTCGGATGGATTGGTGCTTTTATTACGGTTGCCTCTTTAATATTGGGGATTTTCGTAATCATAGAGGAATTTATTATGGGAGACCCGATGCAACTCAAAT
>JAEETK010000041.1 GCA_016290315.1 Candidatus Saccharimonadota bacterium
AACCTGTCTAACTTTTCGTCGTGTACTTCATGCACATTTCTATCTTCGTCGTATATTGCACCGTTGGCAAACTGGCTTAACTTATTCATCAAACCCGCTGCGCTGTTGGCTAAGATGTTTGCGGATTCCCCGGCGTGTTCGTCTTGAAACTCCAAAACCTTTTCCCGCTCAAACTTCGTGTACGCTGTCATAACAGACGGCGAAAGCTGCACCCGGATAGTATGCACTAACAGGTCGGGTAATTGCAGATAGTCTTTGGCCTGCATCGACAAACATATATCGGCAATCTTACGCCGTATAATATCGTCGCAACCTTTCTTAATGTCGCAACGTAGGGTAATGCCGTTGCGGTTATATGTATCAAAGTAGGTTTCCCGGTACTTAGTTACTGACTTACCCAAACGCTCGCCCATATCCAAACAATACATCTGCGCCCAAAGGTCTATCAGGCCGTTAGGTGCTGGCGTACCTGTCAGTCCGATAACGCGGCTAACGGTAGGCGTGGCCATGCGCATAGCCTTAAAGCGATTCGACTTACTGCTTTTGAAACTCGTAAGTTCGTCTATAACCAAAACGTCAAAGGGTAGATTACCACCGTAGAGGCCAACCAACCAAACGAAACTATCACGGCCAATTACGTAAACGTCTGCCTTGGATGCCAACGCCATCTTACGTTGTTTCTCTGTACCCATCACCTTTGCAACCGTTAAGCCTTTCAGGTGTTCCCATTTCTCGGCCTCTGTAGTCCATGTGGTTTCGGCTACTTTCTTCGGTGCTACAACTAAGGTACGGCTAATCTCGCAATCGTCTATAAGTTCCTGAATAGCGGTTAGGGTGCTAACCGTCTTACCCAAACCCATATCAAGGAATATGCCGCAACGCGGATTCTTCAAAATCCACTTTATCGCCGTTTGCTGATATTCGTAAGGTCTGAAAATCATAACTCTAATTTTGGGTTTGTATTTTTTTTGTCTCGTACTTTTCAAACTCGGCCTCGTTGTCGGCTAACCATTTCTTTAGTTCCTCTGTCAATTCATCGACTAAGGGCTTATTATCAATCACCCAAACAACGTGCTTTAGTTTCTGCAACTCTGCTATACGTAGTTCCTGAACTTTAGACGGCTTGCGCCCTTTGCTCTTCAACTCTACCCACATACATTGTGAGGCCGGTAACACTATCACCCTGTCCGGGTAGCCGGTTTCATTCGGGTTTGAATATTTGAGGCATAGCAAACCAATTTCTTTCATTCGCTTGCACAAATATTTCTCTATTTCCTTTTCCGATACTTCGGAATGTCTGACTATGTTTTCAATACCTTTTTTCATACCTCTTTACTTTTCAATGCGGTAAATTCGTTCATCACCTTTTGCGGATTTGCTTACCTCCAAAACTCCGCAAACTCCAAAACTCTGTTTTACGATTCTTACGCCGGTTATCTTCCGGGGTAATACCTCGGCGGCTTTAATGAATACTATTACTTCTTCATTCATCTTTAAGCCTGCTAACGCTTCTATTATTTCTCCTTTTGTCATATTCTCAATTTTTGTTGGTAAACTAAATTCTCGCGTGTACGCGGGTAACATTTTGCGCAAATATAGTTTTATGATTCCTGCGCGTATGCGCGTAGATGCTCTTTTTATACCTCTTTTTATATGTAACTATTAAACTATACATTTTTATAATATCTTTGGTTTACTTGGTTTACCTTTGCCGAAATCCCTTTGTTTATCGGGGTTTTGCGGTAAACTAAAACGATTTTGTTTGGTTTACCTTTTGTTTACTTGGTTTACCTCCCTAATTGTTAAAAAATGTAGTTTGGTTTACCTCGTTTACCATTTTCGGCTGTTTGGTTTACCTCGTTTTGTCTCTAAATATCTTCATCGTCGCCATCGTTATATACTCGCCTGAATGACTTTTGCACCCCGTAGACGGCTTGCGCGTGTTTCGATATACCCATGCGCTCCCAACCGGGTAAATCGTCCATGAGACGGCCAACCTTGCGGGCTAAGTATTTGTATTCCTTATCGCCCATATCGCGGCCTAACCTCTCGCAAATGAACTCTGCGGCGCAAACTCTGGTACGCTCTTCCGTGCCGGTTTGGTCTAACGGGTCGGGGTCGGTAATGTAGGCGCGTCGGCGTTTCAAATCCCACGTCTGCCACTCTCCCGGTAACTTCATATCAAGGTAGGCCAAAAGCATATCCTTAACCGGGTCGTCTGCATCGTCGTTATACTCGGCTTGCCTGTGCCTTGCCTCCGTTTCCATGTCGGCGGGTAGGTAGAGTTTTTCGCCCTCTTTCCAACGCTCTACGGCCTCGGCCCAAACTTGGTCACGCTCTGCCATCAGGTCGGCTTTAACGTCGTTGTGCTTACGCCTGTCAGCATCAGCGGCCATAACCCAAAAGCGGCGGTTTCCCGTGTCGCCTTTCAGGAAATACGTTTCGTTGGTCGTACCGCAAAATATACATTGGCGCGGGTGCTTTTCCGTTACCGTACCGTAGGCGGGCCGGTAGGTATCATCCTGACGGCTTATATAGGCTTTCACCTGCTCTACGTCGCTTCGTTTGATACTACCCAATTCGGGCAACTCTATTACCCAACCGCCTCGCGCTTGTTCCATACCGCTTTTACCCTCCATTGTTACCAGGCTGTCGTTAAACCACTCACCGCCCATCACGCTAAACAGGGTAGATTTGCCTATGCCCTCGGCCCCGGTCACAATCAGGCAATAGTCGTACTTACAACCGGGATTCATAACGCGGGCTACGGCGGCGGTAAAGTGCTTTCGGGTCATAGCCCTGTTAAGCGCGGTATCTTCAACGCCTAAGTAGTCTACTATAAGCGTATCAAGGCGCGGCGTGCCATCCCACGTTAGACTATTCAGGTAGTCGCGTATCGGATGCACCCGGCGGCGGGTAAATACCGCGTCCTTTGCATCCTTAATCTTATCTTTGCCGGTTACGCCGTAGTTCTCTTCTAAGTAGATGCGTAAGTTAGCATCGTCGCGGTTTCCCCATTGGGTCGCTTTCTTATCCCACGGCAAACCGCCCTTAACCAAATCAAAGCCGCTAAACAGGTCGTGCCAAAGATGCCCTTTCAGGCGCGGGTCATTCTCGATAATGCAGATAATGTTTTTGGCCGTAGACTTAATCGCGCCCTTACGGTCGTACTCCAAATCTGCCATCCAATCCGTGTTAGCCTCTTCCGGGTTTTCCGCTTCGTCTAAATCCACGTCGGCAAAATCGCTTTCAGCATCGGCGCGGCGTTCCTTGGTAAGCAATACGCGCACGGTCTTATCTTTGGCCGCGAAATCCTGCATTTTCAGGTACGACGGCAAACGGGTTATGTCAGTTACCCGGCTACCCTCGTCGTGTACGCCGAAAAGGTGAATACGGCAAAGGTCGAAAGCGTTGCAAAGCTGCATACTCGCCGGGTCTGTCTCGTGGTGGCTGTAGGCAAACTTTCCCTCGTAGCAAACCAAACCGGCGGCAACGCTACCCAACTTGTACGTATAGCGGCCATCTGTACCCGTCTTAACGTAAGCATCTTGCAGAAACGTATCTATAGCATCTTCTATGGTGTAGGCCCTGCAAAACGCGCCGATAAGTCCGGGCTTTTCCAACGGGTCGCCCGCCTTGCGTAGTTCGTGGGCTACGGCTTCGGTCTCACGGCTACCCATCGGCCATTCTGATACATCAAACGGGTTTACGTAGGTCTTTAGTATCGCGTCCACGTCGCAAGCGGGGCCGTCCTGATACTCAAATATAAACTCACCGTCTCGGCTCGTACTCGGCCAATAGAATAGGCGCGGTAACTGATACGTCGTAATGTCGAATAGGTCTATACCCAACGTGTCGGCTATCTTTCTGCAAAGCGGCTCGTATTCGTTTGGCTTTACGTTCCGGGATAGAGGAAATACCAACCTTAGACGCGGCTTTTCCGGGGTGTGCTTGTGGGTGCTGTATAGCATAGCGGCAAAGCCAAACTGCATCGTGAAATCATCCCAAACGCTGGCCGTGCCGTAGTCTATATCAAGCGTGGCCACACTACGCCACATCACGTTAGCCGTTTTGCGTGTACCGCCTGAAAGATAACCGCCTACAAAACCGCCCACGTCTTTAATGTCGGCTTGTTCCTGTTTGGTCATTTTCAGGTATTCACCTACGCTTTCGTCGGTGCGCTTCGTCTGGCTGCATCGGCGTACTAACTCGCTCCATTGCCACTTTTTGTTTTTCCACTTCTTAGATAGTCGGCTGTGCGCTGTCGCTATATCCAAAGCGAAATCGTGGCTAAGTTCAATCGTACCCATTACACTAACTCCTTTAACAAGTTCCTGAAATGTTGGTAGTTCTCGCCGTCGGTGTATATTTCCACTTCCCAAATACCGCTTACGATTCTGCGCATACGCATTTCAAACGGCCTTTCTTCGTTCATCAACTTATCTTGCAGTATCTTAACAAAACCGCTATTCATTGATTCACTTATTTTGTGACTAAAAACTATCTCTTTCATAAGCCATCACTTTTTTAGGTTTTCAGGTAGAAACGAAAGTATATGCTTTATAACCTCAACCGTCCAACCGTTACCTAACATTTTGTATTGCTGTGTCTCGGAAACTTCCCATTTGTACCAATCCGGGATAGTCTGCAATCGCGCACATTCCGTAGGGGTTAGCCGTCTTATGACTGCTTCGGTTGCATCCCCCCCCACTAATACGTTAATGGTTCTGCCGCCGTGGCCCTCCATCAACGCCGGGGCCTGCCCGTCTGCATCATATACGCGGTTTTGCTGCCGGGGTTGTGTACCTCCACTTTCCCGGCTTGGGTTTATCTGCTTTACACTTTCTTCTTTCATCTGTACCACTAAATTATTTTGTTCCCATGCGTTAGCGGATAACGTCGGCGATTTGTCTACGTGTAAGCCGCCTTTGTTCGCTCCGCGTGGCCGTTGTAATATCAGGTTGTCTTTCGCTACCGTCGTAAGGCAATTCGTCTTACCGGGTTGGGTACTGGGTATAAAGTGCGCGGGTTCGCCTCTGTACTCATGTCCTCTTTGGGCTACGCAAATCAAATCCATGTCGCTATGATAGTTCTTAGTCGATAGGCAATTTGCTTTGTCCTGATTCGGTGAAACTCTGCCTTTGTAGTCCATCTTTACAAACTCTTTCATGTTCAACTAATACTAAGTCGTAAACATATCTGCCGCCAACTCTAAGAGCGTTCATTTTCTCCCCCCCCCCGCGTGGCTTCATACCAAAGCCGTTACCGACCTCTTTGTTCCTCTCGCTGTGGGCTAAGAGTTTCTGCACTACTTCGGGTTTCAGGTAGTAGCGTTGCGGTACGTCTGTTTCTAAGATGTCCTTTAGCAAAATACCCCTGTCCTTTGGTTGCGGTATCGCGCTGTCAGGCGGTACAAACATCGTACTTTGGAATGTACGTATATTAGTCCAATAGATGCGCTTTCTTACCTGCGCCGATACTAACGCGCTGTTAATGTGTACGCCTCTAACGCCTATCGCCTCGTCTATGACGCTTTCCCATTGCTTACCCATTTCCACGTTTTCAAGCATGAAGAAAACGCCGGGGTTGGTTTGCTTGACTTGCTGTAGGATTCTGATATATTCCCAAAACAGGTAACTTTGGCCCTCAAACTCAAAGCCCTGTTTCTTTAACTCCAGGTATCTATCTAAAGTCAGTATCTTTTCGTTAGTCTTGGTACTCATACCGGCGCGTTTCCCGGCAAAGGAAAAACTTTGGCACGGGCTACCGCCTATCAGTAAGTCGATATGTCCTAACGCCGTAGCGTCAATATCTCGCACGTCGCCTAACTGCACCGTGTCGGGAAAGTTGGCCATCGTGTTAGCAATAGCAAACCTATCTACCTCGCTTGCGTAGTATTTTTCTATCGTAACGCCCAATTCGCGCAAAGCGATTTGTCCGCAACTCATGCCGTCGAATAAACTAAGTACAATCATCTTTCGTTATAGGGATAAGGGTAAATTTTCTTAATTTCTTCCATCTGCTCCGCTGCTGTCATAGCCGCCCAACGCGGCGTTAGGTACATATAACCTACCGTGCCGTGCAATATGCCGTTTACCTTTAGTTCGTTGGTCAAAGATTCCCAACCTATACCAAATCTTTCTTCAAGGGCTTTCCATGTAATATGGCCCCGGCCATCGTTCTTACGGCCTACCGTTACGCAATATATTGCGCAACTCCTGTAACGGCGGTTTATATCTACTTTACGCATACGCTCCGGGAATTAGTCGCCAATAATCATTGGCATTAACAACATAGTTACCTCTTCGCTATCTGGCTGCGTGGCCGGGCTAAACGTGGTGGCTCTCGATGCGTCTACGGCCTGAAACTCCACCTCTAACGAATTGATATTTTTAAGGGTCTGAATTAGGCTACTATCCTTAAAGCCTATACGGAATTTCTCACCGTAGTAACTACAGGGTAGTACCTCCGTTGC
>JAEETK010000014.1 GCA_016290315.1 Candidatus Saccharimonadota bacterium
GATCGCCTTAGCCTTGTTATCTTTTGTAATCATATTGCGTAAATTTTAACACAGGAATAGATAAGATGCAACTATTTCCCTTTTCTTCTGCCGATGTAGCCCACAACTGCACCAATATAGATGCCGACCATATTAAACTGTGCCATCCATACGACCAATAAGATGAAATCAAGTGGGTAATCACTGACTATACAGCTATCATGGATAGTGCAAAGAGTCAGACCATGATTGATACAGATATTGATGAGCATGCCGACCAGTGTAATCAGGATTTGCGCAACGATAAGCGACAAGACAAGACCCAATGGCTTCATCTTAGTCTGATCTGAAACCTTTTTGCCAAGGAAGAAATTCAAAAAATTCAGAATCGGAATCACCCAAAACGTCAAAAACACCAGGTAAAAACGCTGCGACAGCGCGATATATAAAATCAAATCACAAACAAGCGCTACAATTGCGCAGGTCTTGGCATAATCATATTTCTGTTTAGTCTTTTTGCTAGTCTTTTTACTCATGCTTATAGTTTACTTATTATTCATATATTTAACTAGTGCGGAACGCAAATCTTTGACCGGAAGCACAAACTTGTCTTTGATAGTAGCCGGCGCAATTGCATTCTTAAAACCAAGCTTCTTCGCCTCGGCAATGCGACGATCAGGCGCTACTACACTTCGGATCTCCCCGCCAAGACCAACTTCGCCAAACACGACAACTTTTTCGTCTAGCTTCCGCGCCGCCGCCGCGCTAGCAATAGCCATACAAATAGCCAAATCGGCTGCAGAATCGTTTAGGCGTAGACCGCCAACTACATTGATGAAAATGTCTTTGTCTTGAAGTTTTAATTTAGTACGTTTCTCTAAGACGGCAATTAGCAGATTGAGACGATTCAAATCGAAACCAGACGCCGTGCGTTTTGGATAACCGAAGTTAGTCGGATTAACCAATGCCTGGATTTCTACTAAAAGCGGCCGCGCGCCTTCGATAGTGGCCATAATAATGCTGCCGTCCGTATTTTGACGCTCGGAAAGAAGTGCCTCGGATGGATTCTTAACCTCCGAAAGACCTTTATCAGCCATTTCGAATATTGCTACTTCCGCCGTAGAGCCAAAACGGTTTTTTACGGCGCGAACAGTCTTAAAACCACCATAGCGGTCGCCTTCGAAATTGAGCACAACATCTACAAGATGCTCGAGAACCTTTGGTCCAGCCAGAGTGCCGTCTTTTGTAACGTGGCCAACGATAATAACCGCAGTATTGCTAGTCTTCGCAGCGCGTATTATCAGGTTACCGCAACCGCTAACCTGACTAACCGTACCTGGGGCCGAGCTAATTTCCGCTAGGCTTAGGGTCTGAATAGAGTCAACTATCACAAGTTCATACTCGCCTTCCTCGATAGTCTTTGCTATATCATTGCCAGATGTCGAGCTAGCAAAATGCAACTGTCCCGAAGCAGCACCAAGGCGGACGGCGCGCATTTTAACTTGACTAGCCGACTCCTCACCAGAAACATAAAGAACTTTATGATTATCATTAGATATTTTTGCGCAAATTTGCATTAATAGGGTGGACTTGCCGATACCTGGTTGCCCTGCAAGTAAGCTAACCGAGCCTAATAGTATACCGCCACCCAGAACAGTATTAAGATCTAAAAAGCCAGTAGATAAACGCTCGCCAATATCAGTCGACTCGATAGTATTAATCGAGACTGCTTGTAATTTTTTACCAGAAACTGCGCCACGCGCGAGTGCGCCCTTTATTTCTTGCTCGGTAGGCACAACCTGCTCAAGCAAGGTATTCCATTCGCCACAATTTTCGCAACGACCCGCCCATTTTGCGTAGCTAGCGCCGCATTTTTGACAAACATACCTCGACTTTTGTTTAACCATATTTACAGTTTAGCATGCGAGTTTGCCAGAAATAAGCATCAGCTTAATTTACAAAAAGTGAATACTTGCCTTTTGACTCATTTTATGGCATTATTAATGCGTTATTGTACATTAATACCTTAGAGAAAAAAAGGGGGAGTTATATGAAAAGGGGTATCGCGACCCTAGTAACCATACTGATTGCAACAGTACTTCTCTGCGGCTGCAGCGACCGCACAAGCGAATGGCAAGGAAGGTATGCTAATGAATTCGCCAGATTGGATTATTATACCAATTTCCACAGAGGCAATTGCATCGACCTTACCGAAGCCCTCGCCGACATCGAGCTCTCTGCACACTTCGACGGCAAGAGCGGGTCCATAGTTATTGAGCCAGAACACAAGCTCGGCAGGCTCAAGTTCGCTATCGAGATAGAATGCTACTTCGATAATGAAGGGCGATTGTATTGCGGAGAGTATACATGTTTCGCAAGTGGCACAAGAGGAATTGTGATCTCGATTGATGGGGGCGAAGTACCCAAGAGCGGCGCCATCTTGGCTTCTGTTCCTGTTTTAGTGGACGACACTAGATTCGAGTTTAGCTCCAAGTCCTTTATTGAGATCGACTCAATCATACAATGCTTTCTCGAACGCGACATCGACGAGCTGATTGACGAAATAACGAATACGAACGAAGAAATCACCGAGCCCGACGAATCGCGAATTATTTAAAGATAGTCATCTCTACGGTAAAAAATACCCCGCATTGTTCCCAATGCGGGGTTTTTCATGTTTTATCTAATCACCTCGTCGATAATGCCATATTTTTGCGCCTCTTCGGCGGACATCCAATTGTCGCGATCCATATCCTTCTCAACGGTTTTAATATCCTTACCGGTATTCTTCGACATAATATCAATGGTGAGTTTCTTGAGGTATACTCCCTCTCGAAGAGCAATTTCTTGATCGGTAATTTTGCCTTTTGTACCCGAGCTTGGTTGGTGAATCATAATGCGAGCATTCGGCAAGGCGTAGCGCTTTCCTTTTGCGCCAGACGCTAAGAGTAGAGCGCCCATTGAGGCCTGCAAACCAATGCCGATAGTTTGAACGTCTGGTTCTATGTAGTTCATTGTATCAATAATCGCGAGGCCATCATAAACCGATCCGCCAGGCGAATTGATGTATAATTTAATATCCTTCTTTGGATCTTCGTAAGCCAAATG
The DNA here is from genome assembly GCA_016290315.1 of Candidatus Saccharimonadota bacterium. Taxonomy (GTDB): domain Bacteria; phylum Patescibacteriota; class Saccharimonadia; order Saccharimonadales; family Saccharimonadaceae; genus UBA2834. The sequence goes on from JAEETK010000014.1 coordinate 3,088, forward strand.
CAACAGCTGCGCAATTACAATATTGGCAGTCTGCGGGGTCACTTCGTCGCCCATAAAGATGACGCGCTCCTTTAGAAGGCGCGAATATATATCATAAGCCCGTTCGCCGCGGTTTGTTTCCTCAACCACGGTCGGGACTAAATAATCCTTAACCTGTTCCATATCTTTATGATATATGCTTAGCACTCACAAGTCAAGAGTGCCAATCACTGTTTAGTGATGTCTTCTTCTTTCTTGAAGTTGCTATTAATACTGCCGTAGAGCTCACTAGAGCGAGCGACATTTTGATTATATAGCTTTACAATCTCGTTTGCTTCATCAACTAACTTTGAAAGTTTTTGATATTCCTCATTTAGCGTCGCTTGGCGCGCCACGAGCGCAGCTCGGTCTGCATTAAAAGAGCCTCGGTCTGAATAATACCCATCGCTGGCGCGACGATTAAAAACGTCGATATCGCTAGCTAATTTTTCAGATTTTTTGCGATACGACTCAGTGAGCGAATCGATTTGCGCCCTCATGTTATTTATTTTATTTAGCTGCTCATTCATTTCGTTTTGTAGTGAAACGAACTTGCCATTATAAGCTTCAAAATACGAATGGATTTTATCGTGGTTTTTGAAGACTTTGCTGTAATGATCCCGAAGATCTTGTGGTAATTCGGACGGTTCTAGTTCGACGCCAATTATGGAATGAAGTTCATCCACGAAGTTTTCTTCAGAATAAGTCTTCATATGTTCCTTAAGCTGCTCTTCATGTGTTTCGTATACGCGTCGCAATATTGGCTCTAATTTTTCTTTCATGTATGGTTTTTCCCGATGCCAATACGCATGAAGTAGCTCGTGCGCAAGCACAGCCTCCTTTATACCATCCAGTTCTTCATTCGTAACGTCATAAACATAAATATGCCAGTCGTCATAACAGCCCAATACTGAGGTCTCGGCCGTAACTGCCGGGCAGCTACGATTGAAATCGTCCGCATTCTGGAGCTCGGCTTTTGAAGCTCGAACAATGCGAGTTCCTTTTTTGGTTAGTTCAATATTTTCGATCGCCTGCGCCATCTCAGCGCTAGGCTGATACGACAGGCTAGTAAAGTCGTCTATAATTGCCTGGTAATCGAGAAAATATACTAGCGCCGCCCCAACGCAAAACGATATTACCCACGAAAGAATATGTTTTTTTACAGATTTTTTCTTAGCTGGCTCCGATTCTGTCATGGAAGCCACTCGAGCTTCGGATATCGTGTCGTTTTTGGGCAGACCTTCATTGCTGGATATTATAGGTTGCGTCTGATTTGGAACTGGATTCATTTAATTATTCTCTGGGTAGACTTTAGGCGGCGGCTAGTTCCGGATCTTGATTAGCCGAATCGTCAACGGCCGTCTCTGGCTCGTCCTCGTATGGCAAAGTGCCACCTAGAAACTTTACCATAGCCTCAAGAGCTGGCAGCACTTTTTCGCCAATGAAAGTCGACTCTTTGCGGTAATAATTGGTTTCCCCCTGGATATATACGGAGCTATCAAAGTCAAAATGGGCCTCATTCCCATATGCACGATCATGCCAGTTAGCGCTTTTGTCGAGTTTTTCCTGACTTTTCTTAATTAACTTGCACAACCTGGCAAGTCTCGAGACTGGGAATGTACTCTTTCCGTAATCAGGAGACGTTACCGCTAGCGCACTTATGCTATTCCCATAATTACGATACACATATTCTCGAACGTCCTGCGGTATTTCTGGCGCACCCTCTCGATTTACGCAAAGTACTTCGTTCATGTAATCTTCCGGCGTACGCTCCAGCGCATGCTTAATTGCTTGGAATTCTCTATTAGCCTTCAGCGCGCTCTCATGAAGTGCTAATCCAGTGTTTTCATGCCGTTCGGCTAATTCTCTACGCGTAATCATGAGCTTCTTCATTATTTCGCGTTGCTCATCAGTGAACTCGCCTCTATCTGCGGCGTCACCTTTTTTGCGCATCTCATCCGCTTCGGCTTCGAGCTGGTCAGCATATTCCTCGCGGCTCAGTCCCGTTCGCTCGAGTCTCTTCTGGATGGCCGGGGGGAGCTCGCCGTCTCCGCGCAATATCTTAACGCGAGCGCGATGGCTAGCCTCCATAGTATAGAAGCGTTCTGCTATCTGAGCCTCATTTGGCCTTTCTTTCAAGAGCATCTCTATTATTTGATCTGGCAAATCTTCAGTAGGCGTCCCTTCTCGCAAGAGTCCTGCTATCTCCATACGCTGCTTGTAGTTAGCTTCAAAATCGTCTCGATTTTTGCGATCAATCCTAGCTCTATCTAGCGCATTTACATAGTTATGTAGTTCTTTTCCCCGTTCAGAGAATTGTTCCAGAAACCGCCAATCCTCTCTAGATAGCCCGCCGCTCGCTTCTTTGCTTTGCATTATCTTTAATAGCGATTTGCGCCGAGCATTACTGTCGCTGCCGCCTTCGACATCTTCATTAAGCATATCCATAAGCTTTAGGTTTCGCTCAATGCGCAATGCCCCGCCTAGAATTGGCGGCTTATGATTGCGCATTTCGAGAGTGCCGCTGTAGCCTTCTTGCTCGATTTTGTTCTTTATATAGCTAACCATTTCAAAGTATGAACCACTCGTGCGGCTATCGTTGCAGAGTTCGTAATACTCGTTTATGCCCGCAAGTGTTTCTTGGTCAGAAATCATCATAAGTTTATAGTCATAACTATCCGCAAGCTCAGTATTACCGGATTCTAGAGCAGTCTTCTTTTTCTCCTCCAACATGTCTTCGATTTCGCACAATACGCCAATTTTTGACATTGGGCGGTCCTCTGGAGTCATATCGGCAATATGAGCCTGATAATCTTCGTAAATATCAAAGGCTTCTTTTCGCGTTAGAGCACGACCGCTGCTTGGGCAGGTGTTTAAAACATCGATATACTGTTCTACGAAGCGCACTCGCTCACGGTTCTTTTCGGGGAGACTATCGAGCATCTCCTTCTTAGTCTTAGCATCGATCTTATAATATAGTAATCGATATTCTAGTGTGGCAGTTTGATGATCCAGTTCACTCTCTTGCTCTCCTGGATCAAGGTCGAGCGCCTCTTCTTCTGAAGTATCCGCTTCCAAATCATCCTGTTTTGGCGTCTCATTGTTTCGGCCACTAGTCTCGCGTTTTTTCTTAGGTAAAAGATTAGAAAAGTTAATAGGGCTTTTTTTCGTCTTCTCCGCTGTATTGCGGAAAAACCACCTATCGTCATTATTAGTGCCGTCGAGTTCCCGTATCGTATCTTCGAAGGATTGCCTCATTAAAATATTACTCCTAGCTAGATTCCCTTAAGTAATATTATACACGATTGCGCTTATTCTTTGGCTAAGGAAAATATAAATTTGCCTTTTTTGAAGTCAATTTTAGCAATTTCACCTTTATTTAATTTGCCAGCAAGAAGATTATCCGCAATAAGACTCTCGACGTTATCTTCGATCTGACGGCGAAGTGGGCGAGCGCCATTTTTTGCGTCATAGCCTTTATCGATTAATTCCTTTTTTGCCGACGGCGTTAACTGTAGGCCGACTGACTTGGTCGCTAGACGCTTCTTGAGATCTTCAATCATATTGTCAAAAATGTGCTCAACATTCTTCTCGCTGAGGGCGTTGAATGTGACGATTGAATCAAAACGATTGACCAATTCTGGGCGCATCAATTTGCGTAGAGCCTTCATCGCACTAGCTTCATTGGCGGCATGTTCAGCCTCAAGTGCTTTAGCGTCTTTTTTGGTCTTTGCCGAAAAGCCCATCTCGTTTTCGCGATACATTTCTTCCGCGCCAAGGTTGCTAGTCAAAATAATAATCGCATTATTAAACTTGACCTTAGTTCCATGACCGTCAGTCAAAGTGCCATCTTCAAGAATCTGTAACAAAATATTAAATACGTCTGGGTGAGCTTTTTCAATCTCATCAAATAACACTACTGAATATGGGCGGTGGCGAATTTGCTCCGTAAGCTTGCCGCCATCGTCGTAGCCAATATAGCCAGCTGGCGCACCGACGAGTCGACTAACATTGTGCTTTTCGCCAAACTCAGACATATCAATCTTTATCAACGAATCCTCGCCGCCAAATACCTCACGCGCAATAACTTTCGCTAATTCCGTTTTGCCGACACCGGTAGGACCCATAAAGATGAAAGAACCAATTGGGCGATGCAAGTCTGCAATCCCCGAGCGTCCACGGCGAATCGCCTTACTGACAGCTTTAATCGCCTCGTCTTGACCAATAATGTCTTTACTTAGATGCTTCTCTAGATTTACCAAAATCTCCTGCTCGGAACCATGCACGCGACTAACTGGAATACCAGTTTTTAGACTAATTGCCGTCGCAAGATCATCCGATGTAACAGCTGGTGCCTCATCCAACTTTTTGTTGGCTTTTTCTAGCTTTTTTAGCTCTTCTTCTATTTGCGCAGCACGCGTTTTATACATAGCTGCTTTTTCGTAATCTTCCTTTTCGGCGGCCGCCTCAATTTTCGATTCAAGGTCGGCGAGCTCGATTTTGTTCTTTTTGTATGCGCTGCCGCCTTTTTTGTCCAACGAAACCCGCGCGATTGCGCTGGCCTCATCAATCACATCGATTACTTTATCAGGCATGAAGCGATCCGAAATGTAGCGTTCAGACAAAGTTATAGCTTCTTCGAGAATGTCGTCAGAGATAGTAACTTGGTGATACTTCTCGTAATGAGCCTTAATGCCCTTTAAAATTCGCAGAGTAATTGTTGGCGACGGCTCGTTCACCATCACGGTTTGGAAGCGACGTGCGAGAGCTTTGTCTTTTTCGATTCCTTTGCGATATTCGTCGAGCGTAGTGGCACCAATTAATTTAAGCTGATTGCGTGCAAGGGCCGGCTTCAAGATATTCGCAGCATCCATGCCACCCTCAGCCGAACCGGCGCCAGATAGTAAATGCAGCTCATCAATAAATAGAATTACCGAATCATCGCCAGTTGCCTCATCGATGATACCCTTAATGCGTTCTTCAAATTCGCCGCGGAATTTTGTGCCGGCAACAACGGAACTTAGATCTACCTGGAAAATACGCTTACCGATAAGCTTATCTGGGACGTCGTTCTTTGCCACGCGCATCGCTAAACCTTCCACGATAGCCGTCTTGCCGACGCCCGCCTCGCCAATCAAGACTGGATTAGATTTAGTACGGCGACAAAGAACAGTAACGGCACGTTCAATTTCCTGCTCGCGACCAATTACAGTATCGAGTCGCCCCTCTTTTGCTTCGGTAGTTAAATCCGTGCCATATTTGCTCAAGAAACGGTAGCTCGAACGCTTACCAGCCTTACGCTTTTGCTCTTCAATCTTTGCTTCACTAGCTTGTTTTTCAACTAATTCCTCGATATTTTCGGCAAGAGACTGAAGGTCGACGTCTAGTTTATCTAGCAATACAGAGGCACGGGAGTTTGGCTGGCGAACTAGAGCGTAGATAATATGCTCTGTGCCGACAATATCTAATCCGTTTTCTTTTGCAAAGTTTAAGGACATCCTAAGCGTCAATACTGTTGCCTCAGAGAGGGACATCATTGCCATTGGGGCGGCAGGCACATCTACGGCGACTTTGCCCTGTGCACGTTCGACCTGGTCAATGTCCACGCCGTTCTCGCGAAGAAGTCTCGCGCCGGTGCTTGTATCTTGAGCTAAAATACCCATCAAAAGATGCTCAGTGCCCATATATCCCTGATTGTAGCGTTTACTGTAAAAATCCGCCTTTTGCAGCGCAAAACGAGCGTTTTCGCTGAGGTGGTTCATAATCTCACTAAATTCATCTACCATATGTACCTCTTATTGTATGCTTTTAGCACTCGCAAGTCAAGAGTGCTAAAAGATTGACTTTTTATTCCGTTTGTGCTATAATGATAGTATTGGATACTATTAATCCTTGCACCTTAACGGTGACTAACTATTATAAAGGAGGGGCTTTATATGAGAAAGGGCGAGAGACTTGCTCTCTTCATCGTAGTAATACTGTTTTCTATTACGCTCGGGCTAAGCGCGATGCTGGTCAAAATTGGCTACGACAGCTTCGTGGCTGCCAGAGAAGCCAAAGAAACCGAAGAGGCCGAAAAAGCCAACCGATGGAGGGATGATACAAAAGTTCCAGTGGATCCCGTCTACGTTCAGCCTATGGATCCCAATGCCGGTCCGCAGGGGACAAACCCCGATAATGCAGATTACGGCGGCGGCGGCAACGTTCGCAACAACACAGAAGAGTCGATCGATCCGGACTTTGAAGAACCGGACTATGAAGAGCCCGAGTATCGCAAGAATTCAGAGTCCGACGAGGGACACCTCGTAGATCCCGAACCTATTCCTACACCCGATCCGCCGAAGAAGGAATATCCTGAGTCGGGCTATAGGGAGCCCGATCCGCCGAAGAAGGAATATCCTGAGTCGGGCCATAAGGAGCCCGATCCGCCGAAGAAGGAACACTCTGAGCCGGACCCCAACGAGCTCAAACAGCCGTACGAGGGAGAATATTCCGATCCGGACACGGGCGAGCGGAAGACTGGCATAGTGATTACCGGTAGCAAAGAAGATCACGTAGATTGGGCAGAAAAGGTCGAAAAAGATCCGGCGCCAGTCGAAGAAGGCGTAAATCCCAAATGCAGTTGGAGGAATGCGGCCAACGGACGGATTGATGCGCCCGAATAAGTCATCAACCCCAGCTCCAGTCGGATGACTGGAGCTTTTTTCATGTTTTTATTACAACACTTTTGGCAAGATTATGCCTCGCCGAGCAATTCGAGGAAGCGCCGTTCGTCAATTACCTCTGTTCCGTATTTGGCGGCTTTTTCTAATTTTGATTTTCCAGTATTATGACCGGCGACAAGATATTTCGTATTTTTTACAACACTACTGTGGAATTCTCCGCCCAACGCGCGAATTTTTTCCGCCGCCGCGTCGCGCCCCATCGAGTCGAGCGTGCCTGTTACTACAAAGGAAAGACCGTTTAGACGACCATTTGATGTATCTTGATATACTGGCTCAACGCCAAGTTCCTTGAGTTTATCAAGCAACGCCAGATTGTCGTCGTCCGAGAAAAATGCCAAAATCGATTCCGCAACTATCTTACCAATTCCCGGAAGCTCCAACAGCTCCGATTCGGTAGCCTCACGCAAAGCGTCAAAAGTCTTAAAATGTGCCGCTAAATCAATCGCAGTTTGGCTACCAATATGGCGAATGCCGATTGCGGTAATAAAACGGGCGAGTGGCGGATTTTTACTAGCTTGAATATTGTCCACCAACTTATGCGCAGAGAGTTCCGCGAAGCGATCAAGATCTTGAACCTGTCCAGCAGTCAAAGTATACAGGTCCGCGATTGAGCCGACTAGGCCAGCATCAACCAACGCCTCAACATTCTTCTCGCCAAGACCTTCAATGTTTAGGGCTGGTTTGGAAGCATAATATTCTATCGCACGTTTTAATATCTCATCAGTATTAGAGCCTTTGACGCGATAAACGACCTCACCAGCTGGACGCTCAAAGTCGAGTTCTGGATACTGCTCGCGCAAAGCTTTTTCGTAGTTGAAAGCTTCCGTTTCTTTGGGGCGAAGCTCAGTTAGTACGCGATTGACTTGTGGAATAATATCGCCAGCTTTATAAATGACGACCGTATCACCAACACGCACATCCAGGCGCGCAATTTCGTCGGCATTATGCAATGAGGCATGACGAACGGTTGAACCAGCAACCTGCACTGGGTCAAAAACGGCAACGGGCGTCGCGGCGCCAGTGCGGCCGATTGAAATAACAATATCTTTTACAATTGTTGTAGCTTCTTCGGCTGGATACTTAAAAGCAATCGCAGCACGCGGAGTTTTTCCAACAATACCTAACGCTTGGTAGACTTTGCGATCGTTGACTTTAATAACCGCCCCGTCCGTGCCGAACGGCAGATTCTGGCGAGTTTCGTTTAGCGAATTAATAAAGTCCATCGCTCCGCGCAAATCGCGATAAATCTTTTGCTGGCCAGAAATACGGAAACCTAATTCGTGAAGTTTGTCGTACACATGAGAGTTGGTGTCGAGATTTGGCGAGACCATGTCGTATCCCATAAATCGAAGTGGGCGGCTGGCGGCGATCTTAGGGTCAAGCTGGCGAATCGAACCAGCGGCAAGATTGCGCGGATTAGCGAACTCTGGTTTACCCTTCGCGCGTTGTATCGCATTTAATTCGTCGAAATCTTTTTTAAAAATAACCACTTCTCCACGCACTTCAGTATGCTCTTTTTGCGGAATACTGAGCGGCACATTCTCGATTGTGCGCACATTCATCGTTACGTCTTCGCCAACTCGGCCATCACCCCGCGTAACGGCCTGCTTTAGTAGGCCATCTTCGTAAATAAGCGCCATTGCTAGGCCGTCCATCTTTATATCTACGAATAGTTCTGGATTGACGGCGCCAAGTTTTGCAATACGATCAAGCCATTCGCGCACTTCGTCTTCCGAAAAAACATCCGCTAATGAAATCATGCGTTCGGCGTGGGTGACTTTTTGGAATTTATCTAGCGCCTTACCCGCCACGCGCTGAGTTGGAGAATCGGGAGTAATGAGTTCTGGAAATTTTTGTTCGAGTAGCGATAGCTCGTGTTTCAGACTATCTGCCGCCGCTTCGGACATGATTGACTCATCCAAAACATGATAATGATAGCGATAATCATTAATTAAGTCGCGCAATTTTGCGACACGCTCAACTACTTCAGCCGGAATATTAGTTTGGGTCATCTAGCATTCTCCTGTAGAAAAGATAAATATAGGCCGTAATATAGATGACCGAGAATGTAGTCATGATTTGTAAGAAGAATGACGCGACTGGGGCTTCAAGATTATTCCACCATTCTATTTTGCTCTTCAAGAACAAGTCTAACCACATTATCGGCAGCATCACGATTACCCACAACACGGCTAGAAAAATAATTGCAAATACTAGCCGAATAATGAATTTTGTACGTCGCCCCTGCATTAAATCGGTCGTAGCATTAATGGCCGTCATTGGATAAATCCCTGGCACCGTAACAGCTACAAGCGCCGTAATCGACACTGGCAATAAATAGCAAGATAGCAACAATAGCAAAGATCCGAACAGCCAAAAAACAAATGCATAAAGTGGCGTATCTAGGAAGTGGGTCTGTACCGCCGCGGAGTAAGCGATAATAAAGACAAAGATTGGGATTAAATGGATAAATATTAGCACCATCACCAGTAATGACGACAATAATGGAGTCAGTGCATTGTATATTCCATCACGAAATTTTGGCTTATTGCCGGCCAAAAGATGCCGTAGATAATAGATAGTTATTAGCCAAGTGATAGCAACAAAAATCACCATAAACACTTGCTGCACCTCATTCATACCCTTATTTAATCCACCGGTCGGCACCGTCGTAACAAGTAGAAGCCCCGCTTCGGCAAAACGCCCAATTTCGCCATGCTCTAACGAGCTATAGCTAGCCTTCAGCGCATCTTGGAATGTTTTATATGTTTCTTCACTCAGTAGCCCGACAAAAATTATATTCATCGTAACAATTAATGCTAGAAGAGGTAAAAACAACTTCCAATTTGCAAAAATAATCTTTAAAGTTGACGTAGCGTGCTGAACTAAGCCGGGAGCCTCTAACTTCCGCTGATAATCCTCGCGATACGAACGTTTGAAAGAATGATGCAGCTTAAGGCGTGCGCGTTTTTTATTCCAAATCCGCTCGCGCGTCTCGTTAAAAGCCTCTTTGAATGTTTTATGAGATTTATTTCTAGATTTTGAGCTTTTCTTACTAGCTTGGTTATTTTTAATGGTCTTTTTATTGGTTTTATTTTTTGACACTTTCGAGCCTTTCTATACGTGCTTCAATTGGCGGATGAGTCGAGAAAAAACGGCTCAATACAGATTTTTTCAGTGGATTAGAAATATACATCGCCTCGGTCGCTACGTTTTGCTGGCGCATTGGGCGATTGTGTGCATCGAGTTTGCGCAAAGCGTTTATCATGTCGTCCGTATTGCCGATTAACGAGGCCGAAGATGCATCCGCAAGGTATTCACGCTGGCGCGAGACGGCCAACTGAACAATCGTTGCGACCAGTGGCGACAAAACCAGAACGCACAATACAAACAACATGCCGATTGGCGAATTATCCTCCTCTTCGCGGTCGCTATACCAAAGAACACGAAGCCCAAAATCCGACAGCAATCCAACCAAACAAGTCAGGCCAAAAGTTATCATACTAATGCGAATATCGTAATTGCGCACATGCGACATTTCGTGCCCAAGTACCGCGCGAAGCTCTTTATCGTCCATTATATCGAGCAATCCGCGCGTAACAGCAATCGCCGAATGCTGTGGATCACGGCCAGTCGCAAAAGCGTTTGGCGCCGAGTCGTTAATGATATATAGGCGCGGCGTTGGGATTTTTGCGTTTTCGGCCAGGGATTCGATGATGCGAAAATATCGCGATTCTTCGTCTGGATCAGCCTCCTTTGCGCCGGCGCTAACTAGAGCGATTTTGTCGGAAAAGAAATATTGAAATATTGCATAGCCCGCCGATAGAATTGCGCACCATATTAGGATAGCTGGAGTATTTGAAAGCCATGCAAATAGCCAGCCAATTAAGCTAATTATTGCTACAAAAACAAACATAATTAATATTGTATTAATTTTGTTTTGTGCAATTTGCTTTTGCAAAGCTACTGCCATGTCTTAATTATAGCATTTTAGAGTTTTTTAAGGTAGTTGCAGCCGTAAGCATAGTTTGAACAGTACAGAAAATCGCCATGTTTCCCGCGTTTTCGAATCAATTCGCCTGTATGGCATTTCGGACAAAGCCCGCCGTAAGCCTCCTTAATGTGATTGGAAATTTCAAATATGAATGGCGATGGATTTTTGCGATTTGCGATTAAATATGTGGCCTCGCGCGCCCGCGTAATTGCTACATAAAACAGTCGTCGTTCTTCCGCAAAAGGAAAATTATCCTCCTTAGATAGCATGGCGTCCAGAATCGGATCAGACTCACGGGTCGCTGGCATACCCATCATGTCTGAATTCATATTTAAAACAATAACAATGTCGCGCGTAATGCCTTTTGATTTATGCATTGAGCAAAATTCGAGCTTTAAAGTATGCGCCGGGTTCGTTTTGTCGCATCATATCACGTCATAAATATCCGATCCGCCGTCGCGTTTCTTTATTCTGAATGCATCTGACTCAATTCGTTTTACGTCGTGATTATAGCGTGATATAAGCTGCAGACTTTTTTGTTTTATTTTGCCGTAACTGTATTTCGTGATTAATTCTTGCAGAATAATGACCAGCGACTCTGCGTCCTGCCCAGAAGCCTTTCCATTGGGTTTGTTTAATATAATGCTTATTGTAGTTTTAGTGTTCTGGATATTTCTGACAAATTTATGCGACTGCGCAGGATTGCGCTGTATAAAATCGCAACTAATTTTAATCGTCGGCTCGCCAAAGCGATGCGTTGACTCGATGAAGCTACGGCGAGTTCTTAGTTCGAAAGTTTTCTCGAAATTATTAATTAGCGATAAGTCGCTGCCTGTAAACCGGTAAATCGACTGCCAATCATCACCAACGGCAAACAGCTTACAGCCTGGATTTTTATGTAAAATAGAATGTACCAACATGCAACGATTGCGCGAAAGATCCTGAACTTCATCGAGCAATATATATTTATACCCTACTGAGCAATCCGCAATATTATCAATGGATTCTTTTGCGGTATTTATCATGTCTGCGAAATCATAGCACCGTTCGTGTTGCAGCATTTTTTCGTAGGCATAATAAACGCGTTGGTATATCGATAAAAATAAATCATTTCGGCGTTGGGAATATTCCTCATCACTTTTTAAGCGCCGTTTAATGTCCGCAAAATCATAGAGGCCATTTTTGTGTAATGATAAAAAGTTTTGTAGCATACCATAAAAACCGTCTAGCTCTTTGGCATAATATTGATTTTGGAACATTTCTTGATAAACTTCGCGATCATCGCGACGATGTATATTTATCTGAAAACGTTTTAGCTCTTCGGTGAGATATTGAAAAATCGATAAGTCATTCCAGCGCCAGGATGGCAAAATAATGTAATTTGTATGATTGCGCATATGCAAATTCTGACGCCATTTTATATCGCGCATATAGCTAGGACCATAAATGCTATGCCCTTTTTGATTAATAATGAAATAATCCAAATAAACATTTCGCGGAGTTTTTATCGTGAAGCTAGGCTGATATTTTTCGTCACAGAATGGGTATTGACGCTCATGCACATGTGGCAAGTTGTTAACGTATAACCAATTAGCTAATAACTGCTCATCCTTTGTACGAATAAAGTTACCCGGCTGCTCAAAAAGCGCATGTCGCAAGTAGATTCGGTTAAAATTAATACGCCCAGAATGAGTCTGCGCCCTTGCAGGACTGCTTGGTGCGGAATAGAAAAACAAAATAAAATCCACAACTGCACGCGCAAAGTCTGCATCGCGTTTAATTAGAAATTCTACGTAGTTACGAATAAAAGTCGCAATGCTCGTGTCGCTAAGTAGCTTTTTGAGCCCCAAGCCAGAATAGTCCGCATTTTTCAAAATGCTATTACCAAGACTATGAAAAGTATGAATATTAATCCCTTTTATATCGCAACGCTCTTTTAGCTCAGATACTGTTTTTTGCGTGAAAGAGATAACCAATATCCGTTCGGCCGGAATATCTAACTCGCGGTTCAAGTAATCTATTTTTGCCAATAGACTCATAGTCTTGCCACTGCCAGCCGATGCTAATACAAGTTGAGCATCCTCGCATGCTACAACTGCTTCAATCTGCTGACGATCTAATACGCAGCCACTATTCGACATTTTTTGCCTGCAAGCGTACCGCAAATATAGCCAATTGTGGCAACGCCTTAAAAGCATGACTAATCATACGCAAAAACGTCGCCATCGACTGGGGCGAGGAGAAAGGAGCTGCGCGCAAAGTATGGACATGTCCGAAAAAGAAATATAGATTTTACCAAATAATAAACGACGCAACTTCCAAATGAGCTGATAATACTTTGCACGCATAACTTAAATATAAAAAATCTTCAAAAATAAAAAAGCATCAGCATAATAGAAGTATTATAATGAAGGCAACCAGGATATCGCGGCTCACACAAAAGAGGTGGAAAGGAGGTGAGAAGCTGTGATAGGAGCACATTTCAAAGATGTCGCGAATCAAACCATCAAGAATGTCGGAGAGTACGCTAGTGCTTTAAAGATGCCACGCTATATAGTGTGCCTGAATGTATTGAAGCCTCCCGAGATCAATGGTGGCATTCAGGAACTCAATCCGGTATATTCTGAGACGGTCGCTTCTGACGATGCCGAAATTAGTAGGGGATTCCTTAAGGTCGTACAATTCCGCACCACCCAAAAGCACCGCAACCGTTTTTACGATATTGGCGATAAACCCATGAGATGGGGAGAGTCTCCGCTAGTGGCGAAACATGCCAAGTTTACAGAGGAGGGGACGACATACTCTGTTGCTGTGGGGGTAATAGGCGGGGCCGCCAAAGAAAATGCATCGATGGCTGACAAGATTTTCGATGCAATCAGGCGGAACAATATCGATTTGCGCGACATTAGTCTCCTTGGTAAATAAATAACCAGGAGTAGCCGACCCTGCACAGAGTCGGCTTTTTTATTCTTTAAAAATCCCCCCAAACCTTGTCTCGATTTGGGGGGAGTAACTATAGTTGCTACTATGGGAACATTCAAGACAGCTCAATGCAATAAATCGACGAGCAATCCAGAAGAGTCCCATAGACCATCTTGACGTGCGGATCGGATTCAAAGAGGTTTCTTAAGTTTCTGCGGCGAAAATGCGGCAGGCATTCGTCAATCGAATTTACAATTTCACGCATCATGGCCACTTCGTCGATCTCATGATTAGGCTGATTATTCGGGGACGGCTCTATTGCCACTACTACGTGACCATAAGAACGTTTGTTCGATCCGACATCTAGGATTAGCCCTGGCGTCTCGCGCGTATCGAAAGTTACGAGAGAATGCGGCTTCTTGGCAGACGTAGCTATCTTCGTAGTCCGATGCAGGAGATATTCCCTTATTCCGTCTGCCTGAGGGCAATGACTGGCAGACTTAACCGAAACGTAGCGCGGAAAAGATGCGCTATTATTGATATCACCATCAATCGCGACAGCAACGGCAGCTTTTGATGTGGTTACCATGTCAAAAATACGCTGCGTCAATTCGACGAACTGATTAGATAAAGAATTGAGTGTTTCCTTTTTTCTGTCCATATGACACCTCCAGACAAAAAACAATTATAACTATAGTTTTCTAAAGAACGAAAAAGCACCTTATGCTTAAGTCCATTTTATAGAATAACATTTTTACGCTCATACGACAACCGAGCGGATTGACTTTTCATGCAAACTATGATACAATCACTTTATGAATATTAATGTTTTTGCATACTGGTTCCACGTTGTAGCTGTCGCCCTTGCAGGCGTACATTTTGCCACACTTCGTATTACCGTTGCAGAAACTGTCTAATTCTTGTAAAACTAGATAAGTTTCAAAAGCGACTTATCTAGAAAAAATCATCTCTCTATCGCCTTTGAAGTTTATCTAGCCGTATAAAAAAGACGGCTGGCACTTTAATAATATACGCAACTTGAAAAGGAGGGATTCTAATGCGTAAAAATGATCCAATGCGCAACTTGCGCCTGGTAATCCTGGAGTCGGCAGTGACGGCTGGAATATTAGCCGTGCCGATTATGACACCGTTCTACTTAAGCATCGGCCTGAGCCAGGAACAAATTGCGATGTCGCAGATGGCTTTTACGGCCGCCACGATGATTCTCAACCTTCCGTTAGGTTGGGTAGCTGACCGTTTTAGTCGCAAGTGGGCCAACGTTATTGGCGACTCAATAGTGGCTTTCTCGCTGTTGCTCTACTCTACGGCTCAGAGTTTCTGGTTCGTTGTTCTTTGCGAAACGCTTTGCGGAGTAGGAAACGCTCTTTCACAGGGAGTAGATTCGTCTCTACTGAAGCATTTCTCGGAAAAAATTGACGACTCTGGCCGAATTTTTAGGAGCAAATATGCCAAGATGGCCTCTTATCGCCAGATTGCAACACTAACCATACTACTGCTTGGCGGACCGATTGGCGCAATCGATTTCCGCTTGGCTATAGCAGCTTCGGCAATAAACCATTTTGTCGGCGCTTTCGCGAGCTTGCTAATCGTTGATGACAGCGAGCGACTCCACGCAACGAGTAATCCGCTTTCGGAGATTGCAGCATTGGTAAAGCGAAACATGAACAATCGCAAGCTCAGGGTCCGCATTGCAGCCTATGCGGTAGCGCGCGAAATTACGCATGGCATTATTTGGGTTTTTACACCATTGATGCTCCGAGTCGGTGTCCCGTTGGCTGTAGTTTCGGTAGGTTGGGCGATTAATTTTGCTGTAGCATATCTGGGAACTAGGCTTGCGCGCCGTTTTGCGCCAAAAATGAAAGATTGGCAGCTATTTATTGTACCAATTGCGCTAATTAGTTTCGCGAGCACGATAATGTTTCTCAACCTAAACACTGCGACCATTTGCCTCTATGCCTGCTTCGGATTGGCTCAGGGCTGGAGTTCCGCTACGATGATGCCGCTCGTAAAAGAGCAGACTCGTGCGGCCGAGCAAAGCTCAGTCGAATCTTTGGCGCGCGTCATCGCCCAGCTACTCTACATAGTAGCAGTGTGGGCAATTAACCGCGCAGCGGACATTCGGTTGGAGTATTCTCTGCTGGCAACAATGGCTATTTTTGTGCCGCTCGCCATCCCGATTGCCTACAAGTTGCGTAAAGAATAAAAACCATCCCCAACCGTATAGTTGGGGATTTTTTATGATATAATGTTCGCATGGTGCGTTGGCGGAGCAGTTACGCAGAGGTCTGCAAAACCTCCTAGACCAGTGCAACTCTGGTACGCACCTCCACGATTACTGTGCCTGCCCGAGTGGCGGAATTGGTATACGCGGCGGACTTAAAATCCGCTTCCTTTACCGGATTATGAGTTCGAGTCTCATCTCGGGCACCAGACAAAAGATGACCCATTAGTGGCCGTTTTTTGTATTTCTATGACATAAAAAAGGAGACGCGAGAGCGCCTCCTGTAATGATGACCCCTAGTCGATTGACTAGCACATATTGCACCCACAGATAAGACCGATGACCCTATTTTTTACTTTTAACACCGCCAAAGCGACGATCGCGAGACGTATATTCTATTATCGCTTGATCAAAGTCGGCCTCATGAAAATCTGGGAATTTGGTTTCGGGAAAATAGAATTCCGCATAAGAGTTTTGCCAGAGTAGAAAATTGCTTAGGCGGAGTTCGCCACTAGTACGAATCATTAAATCAATGTCTGGCAAATCCTGGTAGAGATAGCGGCGGAAGTCGTCGTCGTTAAGCTCGTCTACGTCAACACCCGATTTTACGATCTTTTTCACCGCATCCATAATTTCCGCACGACCGCCATAGTTCATGCAGAAGTTTACAATACCACCAGTATTATTCTTCGTAGCCTCAACTAGTTCGTCTCGCGCCTTGATTACTGATTTTGGAAGTGGGGCATCCCGGCCGGAAAAGACTACTTTAATATTATCCTCCATAAATATCTTGAGCTCTTTTCTGTACATCAAGACGAAAAGGTCCATCAGATGGCCAACTTCTTCACTGGGGCGTTTAAAATTCTCCGTCGAGAGAACGTAAAGGCTTAATACTTTTACGCCGCGCGACATTATGTAACGCAGAAGCGTGCGCATATTATCATAACCAGCATCGTGCCCTTTGATTCGTGGCAAACCTCGCTCTTTTGCCCAACGGCCATTGCCGTCAACAATAATAGCTACATGATTGGGGACCTTTAGTTGCGAATAATCTACCGCAGTGTCCATATACCGTTATTATATAATAGTTTAGCTAGATTCAACACTTTAAACTTGCGTTTTGGCGCGAAGTAGCATATAATCATGAAAGCGAGCGGGTTTAGCTCAGTTGTTAGAGCGCTTCCTTGCCAAGGAAGAGGTCGAGAGTTAGAGTCTCTTAACCCGCACCACAAAGAAGGACGTCGCAAGACGCCGTTTTTTGTGCCTTGAGTTTTGCTCAAACAAGAACCCACACCTTGACTATTCGAGCTTTTTATGCTATGATAATAATAATGAGACACTAGTTTTGCACATTTATAGCCAGAGATAAAGGAGCGATATATGCCGAAAGAACCTAAAGAATTAGATCGCGAATTCTTCGCGAGAACAGTAGCCGAATTACCCGCATATAAAAGACTGCAGTCATTATTCGAAATGAGTGGTTACACGTTTGGAAAATGCATAAAGCGCAGTATTGAACCTGGCCTACCGATAAGCAGCGTTCCAGCCGAAGTAGTCAAAGACTACCTCGCCTCAACGCTATCAACATTCAATAAAAGCCAAGTTAATTACGTGGTGAGCCACCCAACAACTTTCGACAAGGATTTTTACAAGAACCTTGTCGCATCAAAATATAGCGTACTGTCGGGGCCTAATAATGTTTTTGAATGGATGCCAGAAGAGATCCTCGATGAGGAGCTCGTAATGTGCGCTATATTCGAAACGAGCAAAGAAGACCCCAGAGAGGCGTACGATGACTATGCTGATTGGTTTTTCTCTGTACACAAGAGAAAGCCGGAACTGCTTACATATGATGTGTACGTCACATGTGCTAGGCTGTACGAAGCTAGGCGCAACGGCGAGAGCAGGTTCCTCGCAATCACGCCAGATAGTTATCGTACACAGGAATACTATGCAGCAATCTGCACAACTAAAGCGCCTAACATAATAGCAGACGTCCCGGAAGCCGTCCTGACGGCCACTTTTCTTACTTTATTGTTGCTGATTGATACAGAGAATGTTATCGGTTTCACCGAAGAGATTCTTGAAAGAAGCATCTACATGTCTGAACTCCAGACATATGTAAGGATTTGGCGTCTTTCCCTAATGATTGACGGGAACTCTATTCTATATATTCCTCTTAACGAGGAAAGGATAGAATATTGCAAGAATAACTTCAGAAAGGGTTCCTGCGAATATTCAAGTTTCAAAGCCCGTTATTATAGCTATAAGTACGGTGGCCCCCTGAATGAATTCGAGGAGGTCGCGGGAAGTCTCGGCATTGACGAGGTATGCAACATAGCAGCCGGCATCTCGATTGACCCAGGAAAGGGTTTATCTAAGAAAACTCCGTCAGGGCTTTGTAGGTTGCCACTTCGGTCACGCCACCATGTGCCCGAGGAATACTTCTCGCTATACGACAAAGACGAATATCTTGCGGAAGTATATCGGGCGATTGGCATAAGAGTCGACGACACTAAGGCGGACTACAATTACTATTATGTCGAGTTACCGGACGGGATATCCGTAGTTCAAGATGAGACTGGTACATATCGCCTTACGATGGGCGAGGAGGCCGTTCTCCACTATCGCGACGATGGCCCCCTCTACGACAGGCGAGTATATGTTACGAAAATCCTTATTTCGCTCTAGGCCAGCAACTGACCCCGTACGGGGTCAGTTTTTAATGTCTTTTACAGGTCGTCGTCAGTATATCCGTCGCTCTTATGGCTCTTTTGACTCTTTTTAACGGTTTTTGTCTCTTCCCCTATATGATTGCGCTTTGCATAATCTTTGTACCACTTTTCGTACCCTTTGTGGGCAAATAGTAGGTAGTAGATTATATTCACTAAGATTACCAACGGCAACAATACCATAATAAGATACACGGCCTCAACCGCCACTATTACGGCCTCGCCAAAGACTACCGCTAAATCAGCCGTCAATATCGCTATAAAAGAAAAACCGAAGAAACTCACCAAGATTAGACAGATTAATCCTATCAAGAGTGCCCAGCCAAAGGCGTTTGGCGGGTTCATCTTCATTCTCATATATCGAGCCCCCAGAATTGCCAACCCGAACGAAGCAATAAACGTGGCAATGTGTACGGCTAACTGACTAGCTGAATATGAATTTTTACTAATGAAGAAGCTTACGATTGCAAGTAGGCCAAAAACCATGCCCGCTATGCCGACTACCCCCATGCTAAGACCCATTCGATAAACGCCAACTACAGCTTTTTTATATCGCTCAGGAATATGCTCGAGCACCGATGCTTCTATTCGGTCCAGAGAGCTTCTTCGTTTCGAATTACTCATAGTAAAAGTATAACAGAAATAAAAAATACCCCATTGGGGCATTTTATACACTATCTCCCTAGACCGCTCGGGCGATCTCTCAAATTCGTCCGAACAAGTTCTACTTTTATTTTAACGCAAGCATTTTTAGTGTCAACATTGACTTTTATGTTTTTTATTGTTTTGCTATTTTAATTTTAACAGAGGTGATAATTCGAAATCTATTGACATTTTATATATTTATCGTGAAATATATATACACTTTAGCACGCCTTTTGATTGATGTTGTGATAAAATAAAGTTATTCACTAAGGAGGTTAAATGAAACAAGAAGGGCTAAAGTTTTACCGTTGTAATACTTGTGGCAATTTGTTTTTGACGATAATTGATCCAAATATTACTCCCACATGTTGTGGCTCGAGCATGGAAATTCTTGAAGCAAACAAAGTTCATGAGGGCGCCGAAAAGCATGTCCCTATCATTGAAATCAACCACGACGAAGTAAAGGTTAAGGTTGGAATACAGCCACACCCAATGTCGGCCGAGCACCGAATAGAATGGATTGCTCTAACTGACGGTAGCAGTGTAAATATACAAAAGTTAAGTCTCACTTCTGAGCCTATTGCCGTATTTAGCGGCATGAAGCGCGATGGAAAGTTCCGCGCTTACTCATTCTGCAACATTCACGGCTTATGGACTTCAGAAAAATAGGCAAAAAGGTTTACAATTTCGCAACTACGGTTGTCGACCGTGCGAAGTTCGCTTTTGTTAGTATCGGCTACCTATTCAGAAAGCCTCGATATTTAGTAGTTTTTATAATATCCTTATTCGTGTCTCTATACCTGTTGAGCTTTTTTAAGGATGGGACGGGAAATTGGCTACTTCTCTGTTCGGGCTTACCGTTGGGTGCGAAAATAGAGGTTTTAGGGCGCGTAGCACTAAAGATTTTAGAAAACTTTGCCGATTTTTATGGCATATTAATTATTCTTATGTCGATACTTCAGGCGCTAACGATAATGCTATTAGTTTTCACTTGGCGGAATCGCGAAAAGGATTCTGCAATTGACGGCGCAAGCACGGGTGGAATAGGCGCGATATTTGGATTCGTTGCCTTAGGCTGCCCAACTTGTGGCATCTCTATCTTGGCACCGATTTTCACTGCTATAGCGGGAGCTGGCGCAATTGCGGTCGCAGAAAGCGTCAGCCGCGCGCTAATCATACTAGCTTTCGTTTTATTGATTTATACTGTAATAAAGTTAGGATACGTCAGTTTCGTTACAATTGGCGCTAAGAAATATAAGGAGAAGAAACATGCAAAGAGCAATTAGGGTGATCGCCATTCTGTTAGCGGTCGGTTTTTTATTTGCTTTAATTATGTACAACACTATGAATCCACCCAAGCCAGAAACATTGGTCTGGAATCAAGGAATGACATTGGGCAATGCTGAAGAAGCGGAACATTTCTTTTATGACTATACCGACATCATGTGCCCTTACTGCGACAAGTTTGCATTAGCAATGGACGAACATTTGGAAGACTTCAAAAAAGAATATATCGAGGAAAAGAAAGTCTTCTACGAATTAAGACTAACCGCCCTCCTAGCTGGTTTTCATCCCGGCGAAACGGCCGTAGTCGAAAATAGCACTAACTCCGCATCGGCGGGCTATTGCGCATCCGAACAGGGAAAATTCTGGGAATGGTACGGTTGGATTTTAAAGAAGCTAAATAATGATTATTTCTCGAAGGGTATCGGCGATAGCGCTACGGCTACCGAGCATATCCCCCAGCTTGACGTCAAATATTTTACCGAGGTTGGCAACAAAATTGAAGGACTAGATGAAGAAAAGCTTCTTAGTTGCACAGAAAGCGACGAGGCGCGGGCGGCAATTGGAAAGAATACCGATAGGGCCGCCAAAATTGTTCAGGGTGGATTACCATACTACGTCTTCAATACTTACGTTTCGCCAGGGTTTGATGGTAACTGGGAAGTCGAGCATGACTGGAAAAGTGCAAAAATGTTATTCGATGCTGGAATTGCTAGTAAGAAGAAATAAAGATAAATACAAAAAGACGCTATCGCATGATAGCGTCTTTTTGTATATCTAGCCTTTCGGCCTAGGACATCTTACTGATAATGCCCTTGATATCGTTCGGCAAGAAGACAACCGTCTTTTGAGATGGATCGGAAGAAATTTTTTCCAAAGTCTGAAGAGTACGAATTTGAATACCGCCTGGCGTATTTGCCAAAAGATGAGCCGCATCCGCAACTGCTTTTGCGGAAGCCTTCTCACCATCCGCCACGATAATAGCAGCACGACGTTCACGCTCGGCTTCTGCCTGTTTCGCCATTGCGCGTTTCATGTCGCCTGGAAGCTCAATATTTTGGAGCTTAACGTTCTCAATATCAATACCCCATTTATCCGTTTCTTTATCAACAATCTCTTTAATCTGGGCAGAGATTTCATCGCGCTTGCTAAGAAGCTCATCAAGTTCAAAGTTACCAGTAATGTCGCGCAATGCCGCCTGCGCAAAGTTAGTGGTAGCATAAATGTAGTTAGTAGTTTCGAGCAAAGCTTTGCCTGGGTCGAGTACGCGGAAATACACAATCGCATCCACACCAACAGTGACGTTATCTTTTGTGATTACTTCCTGCTTTGGCACATCGATTGGAGTGGTACGCACATCTACGCGTTGCATTGTTTGAATATATGGGATAATAACGCGCAAGCCTGGCCCCTTGATACCAGAAAACTTACCAAGAGTAAATACGACACCGCGCTCAAACTGACGCACGATACGCATTCCCGGGATGACTACTAATATGATTAATAATATTATGATGCCAAATATGGCTTCAATGCCTTCCATTGATTTCTCCTTATTGCTTAAGTACATTTTATCAGAAAAAGTGCATACAAGTATATTATGTTAAAATCAAAAAGTAATGAGTAGGGTTTTACTACTAGATGACACTGACGACTTAAATACCGTTGGCCAACTTGGCTCGATTTTAGCCAAACTCGCCAAGAACGGAATCAAGATTGTTGACGGTTTCATAATTCCGATTGACCAAAAAATAGAATTCGGCATGAGCAACGAAATATTGACTGCTTTCGACCGCTTAGGCACAGAGCGCGTAATTCTCCGCTCCTCCATTAATTCTCAGACTTATGACACAGAGATACTTCGAGATATCTATCGGGACAGCCTCTTAGGCGCAATCAGCTACTTGCAACAAAACAATGCTAGACGCGGGCATTCGGCAGCGGTAATAGTACAACGCGATCTCAACGCTGAGTTGGCTGGCACAATTCACTCAATTAATCCAGTCACAATGAGCCCAGATGAAGAAATGGTCGAGGCACACCTATGGATGAATCGCACTGTTCTTGGCGGAGAATCGGAGCCAGACATGTTAATAATCAACAAACGAACTGGCGCACTTTCGCTCGAGAGTGAGGAGGAGGCAGAAATCTGCCTTGGTCCAAAACAGATATCGCAACTACACGCAATGGTTAGAAAGATAGAAGATCGTCTAAAATGCGACGTAAGCGTAGATTGGGCATACGATAATGGAAAACTTTATGTTTTACGTGCTCGCCCAATAACCAATAAGACACTTGAAAGGTTTAAATAAATGCGTCATACAACTCTCATGCTTCTCAAAAAAGACGGGAAGCTCCTCTTGGGGCTTAAAAAACGTGGATTTGGCCTAGGGAAAATTAACGGCATTGGCGGCAAAGTCGAAGAGGGAGAAAGCGTCGAAGCCGCAGCGGTGCGCGAAACATTTGAAGAGATTGGCGTTAATGTATCCGAGATGGAGCACATGGCCGACATCGTTTTTGACAATTTGTATTACAAAGGCGTACCCGAAAGCCACATGATGCATATTTTTATCGGCACGAAATGGTCCGGCAAGCCAATCGAAACAGATGAAATAAAGCCACAGTGGTTTAATATCTCCGATTTACCATATGATCGGATGTGGATTGACGATACGCATTGGCTGCCAGAAGTGCTACGCGGGAATAAGGTAGAGGCGTGGTTCCATTTCAATGAGAAAGATGTGTTTACGGATTTTTGGGTAAAAAGACTACCGGAAGAATGCATATCGCGGATTACCGACGAGAACGTTGGTCAA
>JAEETK010000042.1 GCA_016290315.1 Candidatus Saccharimonadota bacterium
GCCAGACAAAAAATAAGCTAGGTAATCCGGAAGTACGCGGTTATGTCGATAAAGTTACTAGCGAATATTTTGCGTATTACCTTGAAGAGCATCCGGACGTTGCTAAAAAGATTGTTAATAAGGCAACTTTGGCGGCGCGTGCACGTAAAGCAGCCCGTGCAGCACGCGATAACGTAATTCGCAAGGGTGCGTTTGAGGGATTGAACTTACCTTCGAAGTTAGCCGATTGTTCTTCGCGTGATCGTACTGAATGTGAGCTCTTTATCGTAGAGGGTAACTCGGCGGCTGGTTCTGCGAAGGAAGGTCGCGATTCGAAGATTCAGGCGATTTTGCCACTACGTGGTAAGGTGTTGAATACCGAGCGCGCACGTCTTGATAAGATGTTTGCGAATGCGGAGATTGTTTCTTTGATTAAGGCCATGGGTGTCGGCATTGGTGATTCTTTTGATATTAATGGATTACGCTATTACAAGATTGTGTTTATGACGGATGCCGATGTGGATGGTGCGCACATTTCGACGCTGCTTTTGACGTTCTTCTTCCGTTATATGCCGGAAGTAATTAAAGCTGGTCATGTATATTTGGCAAAGCCGCCGCTATTTGGCTTGATCAAGGGTACAGGTTCGCAGCGTAAGATTGAGTATATCTATAACGAAGAAGCGCTAGAACACACGCTAACGAAGAAAATTGAGGAACGCAAGGCGGCGGGTACGAAGATAAATCCGGACGACGAGCGCTTTAAACAGGCGGGCTATACTGCTCAACAACGCTTTAAAGGTCTCGGCGAGATGGATGCCGCCCAGCTTTGGGAGACGACCATGAATCCAAAGAACCGCACCTTGATTCGGGTAAATATTGAAGACGCCGAGAAAGCAGATGCGATTTTTACGAAGCTGATGGGTAGTGAGGCGGAATTACGTAAAAACTTTATCCAGTCTAGAGCAGCAACGGTCGACCTAGACGATTTGGACTTCTAAGGAGAAATGAAAAATGGCAGATAAAGACGAAAAAGATACAAGTAAAGTCGGTGGCGTACCAGATTCAAGCGATGACAAGGGCGTCGATGAAACTTTGGGTGATTACAATACCGAATCCGAAGAGGAAGAAGTCGTAAAAGTTGGCGGCTTGAAAGCCCATATGGCCGAAGATGGCATAGAAGAGTTAACGGTCGAAAACGTAATGGAGGATAGCTTCCTGCGTTACTCGATGTCGGTGTTGATTGATCGTGCGCTTCCAGATGTACGTGATGGCTTGAAGCCAGTAAACCGTCGCATTCTTTACGCAATGAATAAGAATGGCTGGAAGGCGCCGCACGCAACCGTAAAATCCGCGCGTATCGTTGGTGAAGTAATGGGTAAATATCATCCACACGGTGACTCCTCGATTTATGAATCAATGGTAAACTTAGCGCAACCTTGGAAGATGCGTTATACGCTAGTAGAAGGTCAGGGTAACTTTGGCTCGATGGACGGCGATGAAGCAGCTGCTTCGCGTTACACCGAGGCTCGCATGGACAAGATAGGCGCTGAACTTCTATCGGATATCGAGAAGAATACAGTTGATTTCCGCGATAACTTCGACGGAACCGAACAGGAGCCAGTAGTACTTCCAGCAGCGGTCCCGAACATTCTTCTGAATGGTCAGATGGGTATTGCGGTCGGTATGGCAACCAATATCCCGCCACATAACCTTGGTGAGGTGGTCGATGCGACGATTGCGCAGATTGACAACCCGGATATTACTCTGAAAGAGTTGATGAAGCACGTAAAGGGTCCAGATTTTCCAACTGGGGCAGAAGTTTACGGTGGTGCACCGATGGTGCAGGCCTACGAAACTGGTCGTGGCTCTGTGACGATTCGTGCAGTAGCAAATATTGAAGAGCGCAAGAACGGTCGCTTTAATATTGTAATTACAGAGGTACCTTACGGTATGAGTAAGGAGGCCTTTGTAGATAAAGTACGCGAATTAGTACTTGCAAAGAAGCTTGATCATATCGCCGATGCACGTGATGAATCGGCTCGCGGTAAGATTCGCGTAGTAGTAGAGCTAAAGAAGGATGCTTTCCCGAAGAAGATTTTGAATCAGCTTTATAAATTAACTGGTTTACAGACTTCGTTCCACTATAACGTCTTGGCGCTAGTTGACGGTATTCAGCCGAAGGTGATGGGCCTCAAGGAGATTTTGGCGGAGTTTATCAAACATCGTCAAAAAGTAGTGCGTCGTCGTACGGAGTTCGACCTCAATAAGGCAAAAGAGCGTGCACATATCTTAGAGGGTTTGAAGATTGCGCTTGATCATATTGATGAAGTCATTAAGACGATTCGTGAATCTTATGATGATGCGGATAAGCGCTTGATGGAACGCTTTGGTCTATCTGAAGTTCAGGCGGCAGCTATCTTGGCAATGCAATTGCGTCGTCTCCAAGGTCTAGAACGCGATAAGATTGAAAATGAATTGAAAGAGCTTCAAGAATTGATTGCAAAACTTGAGGGTATCTTAGCTTCCGAGCAAGCTATCCTAAATGTGATTAAGGAAGAACTGCTTGCCATGAAAGAGAAGTATGGCGACAAGCGCCGCAGTAAGATTTTCAATCATGAGCTTGGGAAGTTTGCTGAAGAAGATTTAATTCCAGATGAAGAGAGCGTTGTACTCTTGACGGCACAGGGTTACGTGAAGCGCGTGTTACAGAATGATTTCAAGAAACAGAATCGTGGCGGTAAAGGTCGTCGTGGCATGACTACGAAGGAAGAAGATGTAATCGATACTATTATTACGGCATCTTCGCACGACTTCTTGCTATTCTTTACGAACCAGGGTCGTATTTTCCGGATTAAGGCGTACGAGATTCCGCAATCGTCATTGGTAGCAAAGGGTACAGCTTCAGTGAATCTTTTGAATCTTCATCCAGAAGAGAAGATTACGGCTGTTATTAAGCAGGGCGACGAAGCAGGAGAGAATGGTTACCTCTTTATGACGACCGCAAAAGGCACGATTAAGAAGACTTCGCTAAAAGATTACGCCAATATTCGCACGAATGGCTTGATTACGATTAAGCTTGATGATGGTGATGAATTGCGCTGGGTACGTGGTACGACAGGTGAGAATGATATTATCATTTCGACATCTGCCGGCCAGGCTGTCCGCTTCAATGAGAAGGATGTGCGCCCAATGGGTCGCTCGGCGCGCGGCGTGCGTGGTGTACGTTTGCGCCCAAACGATACCGTTGTGGGCATGGATGTTGTATCTGATCCGAAAAGTCAGAAATTAATCGTAATTTCGACTAAGGGTTATGGTAAGATGACGGCCGCAACCAACTTCCCGCCACATAAACGCGGCGGTGTAGGCGTAAAGGTGGCAGCCGTAACGGCGAAGACTGGGCCAATTGCGGCAGTGCATACGCTTGATCCTGAAGCCAAGGAGATTATCATGATGTCAACTGGTGGGCAGGCGATTAGAGTAGCCGTAAAGGATATTCCAACGCTTGGTCGCGCCACGCAGGGCGTACGAGTAATGCGCCTTAATGATGGCGATACGGTAGCTTCAATTGGCATAATCCCGCACGAAGAGGAAGAGATCGAGGAGGCTTCTAAGGAAAGCGATTCAAAATAATCGCGTTAAAGCGCCTTTAAAATAATGCTCTGGAGCATAGGCTTTGGAGCATTATTTTTGTCGTAGTAGTGTAGGCTAGTTTGTTATTTGTAAAAGTTGTTTTTACAAAAATATAGCGATTTCTACCTCTGTTATTTACGTTTATAATTATAACATACTTTACAGTAAATCAAACTCCTGTTATACTACAGACAGTTGCGCGGAGGTAGGCAAAAGACTCCGTGCATCGCATTTTAATTATCTCCAAATACAAACATACTTCGTAGGTTATATTCTTATACATAGCAATTCTACTTAGGGCGAAGTGTCTCCGGAAAAATGCTGGGACATTATTCCGGTTGACACCTCGCCTTAAGCAAGCGATGGTGATCTTGGAATGCTAAACCAGTTGTAGAGGTGGGATACAACCCCTGCCTTGGCTGGATGCGCGGATGGCGCTTCGGCGCTGAAACAGGAAAGCTATCGAGGGTGGAATTGCCTCCGTGTGAGATAGGAAGTACTGAGTGAGTTGTAGTAATGCGACTCTATATATTCTTGAAAAGAGAATATAAAAATCTGCGTAGTATGAATGTTTCAGAGCCGACCGATAGTAAGGTTGGCTAACGTTGTACGGCACACAAACCTAAGAACAGAGACACGGTGACGGCTTCGGTTTTCCAAGTGGGATTCTCGAAGAGATAAGGCGGCAACGCGATAGATCGCAAGTCTATCAGTTAATGCAGCATGGCGTCGCACTTCTTTGGCTCCCAAAGGGTCGAGGAAAGCCTCTCAATGTTCCGACTCTGGCCTTTAACACAGAGGTGTTAAGGGGTGCCTCAGAGTCCATCCGTAGGGGTGGAGGGTGAGTGGTATCGGGCGGCAGCAAGGAAGCCTTGCTAATGAATATAAGGATGATATTCGTCGAAAGATGAAAATCTCTACTGATCCTTCGGGATTAGTCTGGCGGACTCCGCTGGTTGTATTCGCTCGGTTCGTGCGAGGGTTGCTTTAAGGCTTCCCAACATAATCGCACGCAGGCGTGCAAATTCTGATTCGGAGGAGCATGAGTAGGACGGTTGGCCGACCGTATGAAAATGTGAGACCCGATGAGGAATGCCTATGGCTCAACAACGATGAAATATTTCCGCTATACCAAACCGCAGGGATGCGATAAGGGGCGGAGGAGAGCATTGGAAGTAGGGCCTCCAAGCCTGAATCTTCCTAGCACTTTCATTATCAGGGCGACTCCTATGGGTCGCCCTTGCTTTTTTGTGCGAAAAAACCGAATAATATATAATAGAAATATGGAATTAGGAAGTATAGGAGGCCTGATTGCTTTTGTATTGGGGTGGTTTTTTGCGCAGTCAGGTAAGTTTATCGGTGATTTAGTCGTAAAAAAGCGACCATTAAGTTTTGCGGAGGTCGTAGATTGTTTTACGCGTAGTGGCGGAATGCCGAGCGGACATACGGCTAGTTTTACGGGCTTGACGGTCTTTTTCGGTTTGCGAGATGGTTTTACGAGCGGTCTATTTATATTGGCTTTAGCGATGACTATTATTGTCGTCTATGATGCTGTAAATGTACGCTATGCGGTTGGAGAGCAGGGCAAGCTATTAAATATAATTGCCGAGTCTGATCATAATAAAAGAACGCGCAAGATGAGAGTAGTGGAAGGGCATACGATTCCGCAGGTTTGCGTAGGGGCCATTTTGGGTATTTTGCTTGGTTTTATCTGTAACAATCTGTTTTAGGCGACACTTGGTGGGAATTATAAAAAAAGTCCAAAAAAGTGCTTGACAGTTCAGTTTAGGTAATATAAGATAAGAACAGTTCAACTGCGAGAGGACAATTAATTTGACACCCTTGTTAGCTGAGCTTTTAAAATTTTACGTATTTTAACAATTTAGTTGTGCAATTAATTATCATCGTCAGTCTTTTATATTGAGTTTTCAAATTCAAATAAAGTCTACCCAGTAGGGTAGTATTTAATGGAGAGTTTGATCCTGGCTCAGGATGAATGCTGGCGGCATGCCTAATACATGCAAGTCGAGCGGCAGCGAGGGTCTCATCCTGTTCTTGAAGCTTTCGAGAATAGAATGAGATCTGTCGGCGAGCGGCGGACGGCTGAGTAACGCGTGGGAACGGACCCCAAACTGAGGGATAACTACTCGAAAGAGTGGCTAATACCGCATGTGATCTTCGGATTAAAGTCTTCGGACGGTTTGGGACTGGCCTGCGTACGATTAGATAGTTGGTGAGGTAATGGCTCACCAAGTCGACGATCGTTAGATGGTTTGAGAGGATGATCATCCAGACTGGGACTGAGACACGGCCCAGACTCCTACGGGAGGCAGCAGTAGGGAA
>JAEETK010000015.1 GCA_016290315.1 Candidatus Saccharimonadota bacterium
GGGCGTAATCGCCGAAAAGCTCAGTGACGATAAAGGACTAATCTGGCCGGAGGAAATCGCTCCGTACAAGTATTATCTTATCGGTATTGGCGAAGAGGGCATAAATAAGGCCGCAGAGCTACACGATATGGCTCCAGAGGATGTTTTGCTAGATGACCGCGAAAACGCACGTACAGGCGAGAAATTCGCCGATGCAGAACTAATGGGGATCCCAGTTCGTGTGGTCGTTAGCGATAAAACTTTAGCAGACGGAAAAGTCGAAATAAAAGAACGTAAAACGGGCGAAACAAAACTCTTGACCTTAGACGAGTTTGCTAGTAAACTTTCTTAGAAATTAACGCGAATTCCCGATTATGTTTAAAGGGGAAGGAGGACATATGGCTAAGACAGTTAGTATTACAGCAGAAGGTCGTAAAGATTTAGAAAAAGAACTAGAACAACTTATCGCGCGTCGTCCAGAAATCGCCGAGAAAATTGCTCTCGCTCGTTCGTACGGCGACCTTAGCGAAAACGAAGACTACAGCGCTGCTCGCGGAGAGCAAAAAGTAGTCGAAGGACGCATTTTAGAAATTCAAGACATCTTGCTTCATGCAAAGATTATTAAAAGTGGCAGTAAGCAAAAAGTTACTATGGGTAGCATAGTTTCTCTCGAGTCGGCCGGCAAGGCTAGCCAATACACGCTTGTCGGAGCCGTAGAGGCGAACCCGCTCGAAGGAAAGATTAGCGACGAGTCGCCTATCGGAAAAGCCATTCTTGGCAAAAAGGTTGGCGAAGAAGCGGTTTTGCCAAACGGTAAAGTTTTCAAAGTTACCGCAATTAACTAAAGAATTTCTTTAAAACGCGTCGATTTATCAATAAACGGCGCGTTTTTATATGCGCGAATAAACATTAAGAGGAAATATATGACAACGAAACAAAATAGCAAGCAGCGCGCGTCGGTTGCGAAGCGTACGCTGTACTACTATTGGCAATGTTCCAAAAAGTATAAATGGTACGCTATTGGCACGATTATATCGACGCCAATCGTCGTACTAATTCGCACAACTTTAATACCATTAATCTTTGCCAACATGATCGACGCGATTTCGGCAGGAATCCCGAACGATCAAGTTGTACCAGCACTACTCCCACAAGGTCTCGCCTTAATTGGTCTGTATCTGGGCGGTAGCGCCATCTTGGGCTGGCTTCGCGTTTATTGGTGTTGGAAGTATGAGCTAAAAGTTCTATATGATCTGGCAACAGTTTGTTTTAACGCGGTCAGTTCGCAGTCGATGCAATTTCATAGCGACCGTTTTTCTGGCTCGCTCGTTTCGCAAACAAACAAGTTTGTCGGCTCATTTGAGCGCTTCTTTGACCTCATGATTTTTGACATTATCTATCTCGTATCGATGATAGCCTTCATCATGATTGTTCTCGTACCGCGCGCACCGCTCTTTGCGCTCGGATTGACTATATTTATAGCGCTCTATGTGACATGTTCAGCATTAACCTTCAAGCGCATCTCGCATCTTAGTAAGGAACGCGCTGAGGCTGAAAACAAACAGACTGGCCAGCTCGCAGACTCCGTATCAAACATTCTATCGGTCAAATCGTATGGTCGCGAGTCGCACGAGCGTCACCGTTATGCTAACTTCAACCGCGCTAGCTATAACGCTGGTTTAGCGCAAATGAACGCTACCATGAAACGTGATCTAGCCTTTAACTTTGTTAATATCGGCATCATTGCAATCTTGGTAGTCTTCATGATGGCCGGTACGCCAATCTTTGGCTTGTCTATTTCGACTCTTATCTTGATTGTTAACTACTCGATGAGCATTATGGGAGAGTTATGGAATGTTAACGGTATTTTTAAGCACATGAACCGCGTATTCGGCGACGCGTACGAGATGACGCAAATTCTCGACACCGAAGATCAAGTTCAGGACCTAGAAGATGCTGAGCCGCTAATTGCACGAAAAGGTGACATTGAATTTAATAACATCACCTTCCGACATGCTGATGCTAAGAGCGCTATCTTTAAAGATTTCTCTCTTCGCATCAAGCCAGGTGAACGTGTTGGCTTAGTGGGCGTTTCGGGCTCCGGCAAGACTACTCTTACAAAGCTACTCTTGCGCTTTGCTGATGTTCAGGGCGGTGAGATCTTAATTGATGGTCAAAACATTAGTAAAGTTCAACAAGTTAGCCTTCGCGAGGCTATCGCGTATGTTCCGCAAGAGACGGCTCTTTTCCATCGCAGTATTGCTGACAATATTGCCTATGCCCGTCCAGATGCTTCTCACGAAGAGATTGTGCGCGCCGCTAAGCTCGCTAATGCACACGAGTTCATCAAAGATCTGCCAAATGGCTACGATACCTTAGTTGGAGAACGCGGCATTAAGCTCTCGGGCGGACAACGTCAACGCGTTGCTATTGCGCGAGCAATCTTGAAAGACGCGCCAATTCTGGTTCTCGACGAGGCTACATCTGCGCTCGATTCTGAATCGGAGGCGCTCATTCAGGATGCGCTCGTTAAGCTCATGAAGGGCCGCACAAGCATTGTGGTTGCGCATCGCCTCTCGACTATTGCAAGCCTTGACCGCATTATTGTGCTTGATAATGGTAAAATAATAGAGCAGGGCACGCATCAGCAACTATTAAAACGAAATGGTGCATACCAACACTTATGGTCGCGCCAATCTGGTGCCTTTCTAGACAATAAAGACTAAACGAAAGCAGGGGCGATGAGAAGAAAAGTCATCTTACTCGTCGCCTCTCCTATTTTGGCAGTATCGAGCATGTAAATATCGTGAAACGCATGCTGTAATCTCGACTAATCAGTAAAATGATGTTATGATATGAGTTATGGCAACTCTTAAAGATTTTCGCGATGAAAGAATTCGCAAATTAAATGAACTCCGGGCGGAGGGTATTGATCCGTATCCAGCACATTCCAACCGTAATACTAAAATCGGAGATATTCTTAAGAGTTATGATAAGTATGCCGACAAGGACGTTTGTGTTGCCGGCCGAATTGCCAGCATACGAAGCTTTGGTAAGTTGGCTTTTGTGGTAATTGCTGACGATTCTGGTCAAATCCAAATCTTTCTGAAAGACGCGGCCGCCAAATTTACAAAAAAACTTGATACGGGCGATTATTTAGAGGCAGCTGGAAAAGTTGGTCGCACTAAAACTGATGAGATTTCCGTATTCTGTGATATGCCACGGATTCTAACGAAAGCATTGCGACCTCTTCCTGGACGTGATGGCTTTACGAATAAGGAAGAGCGCTTACGTCGTCGCTATGTCGATATGGCAGTAAACCCAGAAGTTCGCGAACGTTTTATACGCCGTTCCAAATTCTGGACTGCGACCCGTCAGTTTTTGAACGACCACGGTTTTGTCGAAATAAATATCCCAGTGCTCGAAGTCACTACAGGTGGTGCCGATGCGAACCCATTCGTGACTCATATGGATGCACTCAATCAGGATTTCTATCTTCGTATTTCGCATGAGCTCCCTCTCAAACGCCTAATCGGCGGTGGCTATGAGCGCGTTTACGATATTGGGCCGCGTTTTCGTAATGAAGGCATGGACGAAGAACATCTTCCAGAACATGTTGCGATGGAATCATATGCGGCATATCAAGATTACGAAGAGGGTATGGCTCTCTACGAAGAAATGATTAAATATGTCTGCAAAGAAACTTGGGGCACACTTCAATTCGAGCACGAAGGCATGAAAGTGGACCTCGATTGCGAATGGCCAAAGATTACTTTTGCCGACATAATCAAAGATAATTTCGATATTGACGTATTTAATCCAGATATTAAGAAGATACATGAGATTTTGCGCAAGAATGGCGTAAAATTTGACGAAAAAGCTGAAGCTTCGCGTCTGCTTGATTATCTATGGAAGATTATTCGTAAAAAATCTGCTGGGCCATTCTGGCTAATTCATGAGCCCGTTGAATTGTCGCCGCTAGCAAAGAAACATGCGGAAGATCCGCGCGTTACTGAACGTTTTCATCCCGTTATTTTCGGCACGGAAATGGGCAACGGATTCTCGGAGCTAAATGATCCAATCGACCAGCTAGAGCGCTTCCAGCGCCAGCAGGCCATGCGCGATGCGGGAGATGACGAGGCGCAAATGCTCGATATGGACTTCGTAGAGATGCTTGAGTATGGTATGCCACCAACTTGTGGTTGGGGCAATTCTGAACGCAACTTCTGGCTCTTCGAGGGCGTGTCGGCTCGTGAAGGCGTACCGTTCCCACCAATGCGTCGCGATGAATAATATTACGTTCATGCTTTATCGGAATAAACGATAATTATACATTAATTGTATGAATTATCAGGAATGTAATTTTAACGAAAAATTAATATCACCACTTTTACTCATTTCGGATCCGCCGGCTCGATTATGATATCGTGGAACTATTCCAGAGCCAGTTTTTGATGGCGGCGTGGTGGCAATAGTTGGCAGTCGCAGGGCTACTAAATATGGCGAACAAATATCCTACAAACTAGCTTATGATTTGGCTAAGATGGGCATAATCATAGTTAGTGGGCTGGCGTACGGGATAGACGCTTGCGCTCATCGCGGTTGCCTTGATGCTGGCGGAGTGACGGTAGCGGTATTGGGCACTCCTATTGATCAAATATACCCTCGCAGTAATAGCAGTCTGGCGGAGCGAATTTTGGAAAAAGGAGCTATCATCTCCGAATATCCCGTTGGCTACAAAACGCGCGCTTATCATTTTTTGGAACGAAACCGAATAGTTACTGGCCTTGCGAAAGCCGTTGTGGTAGTAGAGGCATCAGCGCGCTCTGGCACTATGACGACCGCTTCTTATGCCAACGAACAAGGCAGAGAACTCTATGTCGTTCCTGGTGATATTAATCGGCCAATGTCGCGAGGCTGTAATAATATGCTTCAATATGCGCACGCTTATGTCGACTTCGATAGCTTCATTAGAGATGTTTTTGGCATTAAGGTGCAGACGTGCGCCATTGCGAAATTATCTACAGAACAGTCTGAAATAGTCAGATTAATTCGCGAAGGGTCTCGCGATGGCGAGGAGATTGCTCGTACTCTTGGCATGGACACTGCTAGCTTCAACCGCAATATGACCACCCTTGAATTAAAAGGCGTCGTTCGGGCCCTTGGCGCCAATCAATGGACGTTTATTTAATAAACTGTTTATGCTAATATAAATATATAAGTCAAAAAGGGCATCAAAACAAATGGCAAATAAAGTAATGATCGTTGGTACTGGCAATGTGGGCATGAGCTTCGGCTATGCTTTGGTACATCAACGCACGAATGTGAACGAGCTTGTTCTCGTAGATATTAACACGGAAGACGCCGAGGGCGAAGCAATTGACTTGCGCGACACTTTAGCAGTATCGCCAAGCTATCTAAAAATCCGAAGTGGCACGTATGCCGATGCTGGCGACTGCGACATGGTCGTAATCACTGCGGGAGTCCCACAGAAGCCTGGCGAAACCCGTATGGACTTGTTGAAGAAAAACGCTGCAATATTTAAGGATATGATTGGCCAAATTATGGCATCTGGCTTTGACGGTATCTTCTTGGTAGTCAGCAATCCTATGGACGTTCTTACATATCTTACTTGGCGCTATTCTGGTCTTCCAGCCGAACGCGTAATCGGTTCTGGCACCGTGCTAGATTCTGCCCGCCTGCGCTTCCGCCTCAGCCAGCGTCTGCACGTTCATCCAAAGAACGTTCACGCCTATCAAGTTGGCGAACATGGTGATACTGAATTTGCAATCTGGAGCAGCGCAAATGTGGGTTGCCAGCCAATCATGGACCTACTAAGCAAAGAAGAGCTCAACGATATTGAAGATTATGCGCGTAAAGAGGCGTATACGATAATTGAAAAGAAGGGCGCGACCTATTATGGTATTGGCAGCTGTATGGCTTCGATTACGAATTGTATTCTAAACGATGAGCAGCGTATTTTGCCAGTCAGTAGCTATGATGAAATGAGTAATACTTATAACGGTTTTCCTGCAGTAGTGGGGCGTCAGGGTATAGTACGCCGCATTGGCATCAAGCTCGACCATGAAGAGCAGGAAAAGTTCAATAAGAGCATCAAGGCTCTTCAAGAAGCAATCAAAGAAGCTGAGAGCTAATATAGACTATAAAAACACCCTCATGGAGGGTGTTTTTTGTGTGTACTTGAAAATATTTACAAAAATTATATAATAACAATCGTATGGACTTATTTATTATTATTTTATTATTTATAATTCTTGCAGAAACTACCGCAATTGCGGTAAAAGAGTTTTCTAGCAAGAATGTGCGTATCGGTGGTGTGGAGAGGCGAAAGGTATTTGTTGACACGTCAACCTTAATGGATGGACGTATTCTGTCTGTCGCAAAGGCAGGCTTTTTGGGGGATAATGTCTTAATCCCGCGCTCGGTAATCCGCGAATTACAACTATTAGCCGACGGTTCTGATGCCGAAAAACGTGCTCGTGCGCGCTTTGGCATGGATGTTGCGAATGAGCTTGAGCGCATAGAGTTGTCGCACGTAGAAATATATGCCGACGAAGATAGCAGGGTTAAGGTTGACGAGCGGTTAATTGAACTAGCTAAAGAACACCATGGTATTATTTTGACCAATGATTTCAATTTGACTAAGGTTGCCGCTACGGAGAAAGTTGATGCGATTAATATTAACGACCTCGCACAAGGCCTACGTAGTGAATACTTACCTGGCGACAAACTTCGTGTCAAGATAATCAGCGCTGGCAGCAATGCACATCAAGGGGTGGCATATCTACCAGACGGCACGATGGTTGTTGTCGATAATGCGGAACGCTATGCTGGCAAAAATCAGAGCATTGAAATTGAGTTTGTGCGCTATCTGCAGACTAATGCGGGCAAGATGATGTTTGCGAAAATTACGGAAGCGCAACCATCCAAGAAGGGGAAACAAAGCAAAAAACATTCGCTTGGTCGAAGATCAAAAACAGCCAAGAAATAGCAAAAAATCCCCCGATAAGGGGGATTTTTGTGTGCAAGGTTTTATTCCGCTGCGCCAGTTGCTGTTGTTGTATAGCCGGCTCGGTCTGTCACCTTGA
Source organism: Candidatus Saccharimonadota bacterium (assembly GCA_016290315.1). Taxonomy (GTDB): domain Bacteria; phylum Patescibacteriota; class Saccharimonadia; order Saccharimonadales; family Saccharimonadaceae; genus UBA2834. The sequence continues at coordinate 7,089 of JAEETK010000015.1, forward strand.
AGCTGATGCTGGTCGGTTTCGTTGTCGTTATATATTCTGCAGTACCGCCAGAAGCTCCCATTCCGCCACTCTTGACGGTCTGGCCGTTCACGACGAGAGTGTAGCTTTCTAGTTCAAAGGTGCCAAAGTTCGCTGTTGCGGAGATGGTCCAGCTCGCCGACTCGTCATCCTCGCTACCAGAGCTTGTTACGCTGATTGATGCCGTCGGGCGCTTGTCGTCACAACTGTGAACGTCATCGTTGGCGTTAGGGTTGTATTCACCTGCCGTAAAGCTTTCTTTCTTGGTCATCGGATCGATAATCTTTGTCACGCCAGCGTTTACCTTAGTCTCTGCTGGGGTACAGCTCGTAGCAAGTTTCTTACTTATGCGGTCAAAAGTTTTCTCGGTTGTGGATATTCCAGAACTCTTTTGAGTATACCAACTTGGCCAGTAGTCATATACGCCATTGATCGTTGTATGTTTAATGCCATTTGGAACCTCAAAGTTCTGTCCTTTCTTCCATTTTCCGTCTTTTGCATATACTTCATTATGAACTGGGCTAATGTAAGCCGAGCTAATTGCGAAACAAATATCGTGGGTATCGTTCCAGAGAGGCGAGCCGTCATGGTTACCGCTCCAAATCGCAGTTGCGAGAACTGGCGAGACTGTCATAATCCAAGTATCCTTAGCGCGACCTTTACCGTTTTCTGAAGTTCCCGTCTTTGAGCCAAACACAACATCGTTCGAATTTGAACAGAAGCCACGATTGTATGCTAATGAACCGAAGGTGAAAGTGCGAGCATTGCAATCCGTAAGGATACTCATGGTCATATAAGCAACCTGATCATCAACAACGCGAGTGCCTTTTGTATCTTCCCATGCATCAATCACGTCGCCAGTCGAGTTTTTAATTTCGAGCCAGTAAGTTAAGTCTTTATAGACGCCTCCGCGGGCAAGGCTAGCGTACGCATTGGCGTGCTCGACCGGTCGAACCGAACAGCCGCCACCGATTGCCATAGAGAGACCGGCAACTTCGCCATTCGCACAATAGGACTTGTCGCCCAAATCATGCGCCACCTTTAGACTATTGTCGATACCATTAATGTAAAGCGCTTTAATTGCGGCAATATTTAACGAGCCGGCGAGCGATTTACGAATGGTAATATTCCCATAAAATCTACCGTCATAATTCTTGACACTACAGTTACCATAAGTCCCTGCGCAATAGATCGAGTTGATGTTTTCGTCGCGTAGAATTGTGCCAGGCGCATAGTTTACGCCGTTGCGCTTCATAAAGAGAGGTGTATAGTCGAGAATCGGTTTGATGGAAGAGGCCGGTTCCAATAGCGAAGTCGTAGCGTTTACTTGCCCATAGCCTTGTTTATTCCAGTCAACGCTACCGACCATTGATATAACTTGGCCAGTCTCGACATCGACCGACACGAGAGCTGCATTATCTGCGCCGTTTATGGAGAAGACCTTTTGGCCGGCTTTTACGGCAGCTTCGCCAATCTTTTGTGCTCGATAATCCAAGGTGGTCTTTATTGAGAAGCCGCCTTCGCGCATAATCTTAATGCCATATTTTTGCTCTAGCTGGGAGCGTACTTCAAGCACGAACCAAGGAGCCTTCATGCCTGCGTATTGATTCTGTTCAGGCTGAATTCTGTCGAGAATATCAATCTCTTTTGCTTTCTTTGCTTCTTCCTTGGAAATATAGCCCATATCAACCATTGCATTTAGTACCAAGTGTTGGCGGTTTATTAAGGCCTCGTTTCCGTCCGGATTATATGGGTTCAATACGCCAGGGTTGTTTGGAATAGCAGCAAGTAAAGCCGACTCTGCTAAATCCAAATCTTTTGCACTCTTATTAAAATAGGTTTGCGCAGCGGATTCGACGCCATTACGGCGGCCACCATACGGAGACTCGTTTAGGTACAGAGTAATAATCTGCTCTTTGTCGTACATTTTCTCGACCTCGATGGCAAGAATCATCTCCTTAATCTTACGAGGAATGCCAGAGAAGGAACGGTCCTTAGCTTCGTCGGAGAAGTATACTTGCTTAATCAACTGCTGAGTAAGAGTGGAGCCACCCTGTACGCTACCGCGCTTTAATACGGTTACATATACGGCGCGAGCAATACCGCTGAGGTCGATGCCAGCGTGGTTGTAGAAATTCTTATCCTCAATCGCCACAGTCGCTTGGCGCATATAAGTAGAAATGTCACTACCGTCTACTACAAGGCGATAGTCGCCGCTACCGCGATCCTCCCATAACAACTCTCCGTTACGGTCGTAGTAGGTGTTAACGGTATTTTGCACTCGGCTAGCCAACTCTTCTGGATCAATCTCGGATAAATCTTTCTTGAAGTAAAGGAAGAGGCCTCCAACGGCGATAATCATCAACAAAATACAGACGACAATAAATTTCAGAATACGAATCATCCCTTGTTTGGAGAAGATTGCTTTAAAAACACGATCTGGCCTCAATCTTGCAAAGAAGCGCAAAATCGGGTTCTTTGGTAACTTTGCTAATTCCTCAGCTTTTTTGCGAGCGCGCATGTCTTCTTTAACGCGACGCTTGTAAGCTAGGTTTGAATACAAGCTCATCCCGCTCTTCTTGGCCGATTTTTTGACCATATGTTTGCTTGAAGAGTTGGTGGCTTTTTTCTTATTACTCGCAGTTTTAAGTTTTGCCATTACTTCATTATACACTATGAATTCTATTTTGTGTTAAATCATAAGCATTTTACACCTCTTATAAAATAGAGTAAAATATAGAAATTATGAGCCATTATGATCCACTGAAAATAGAAGAAAAATGGCAAAAGCGTTGGGAAAAAGAGAAACCTTTTGCCGCCAAAGATAACGATAATCGTCCAAAAATGTACCTTGCGGAGATGTTCCCGTATCCATCTGGGGCTGGTCTTCATGTTGGTCACGTCCGCAACTTCTCCATCGTCGATTGTCTAGCCCGCTTCTATACACAGCAGGAAATGAATGTCCTGCGTCCGTTTGGTTACGATACATTTGGCTTACCGGCGGAGAACTACGCCATTAAAACTGGCATTTCGCCACAAGAAGTAACAAAAACTAACATAGATAATTTCCGCAAACAGGCAAAGCGTCTTGGCTATGCGATTGATTGGTCGCGCGAAATTAATACATCGGATCCAGAATATTACAAATGGACTCAGTGGTGCTTCCTTCAGCTCTTCAAAAAAGGTTTAGCATATCAGGCGGAAAGCTATCAGTGGTGGTGTCCGGTCGACCAAACCGTGCTTGCGAATGAGCAGGTGGAAAACGGTTGCTGCTGGCGCTGTGGTCACGAAGTCGAAAAGAAGAAGATGAAACAGTGGTTCTTCAAGATTACTGCCTATGCTGACGAACTACTCGAGGAAATCGATGCGCTTGACTGGCCGGATAAAATCAAAACCATGCAGAAAAACTGGATTGGTCGTAGTGAAGGTGCGGAAATAACTTTTCATGTCGACGGCTCAAATGAGTCTATTACGGTATTTACGACGCGCCCAGACACGCTCTTTGGGGCTACTTTCTTAGTATTGGCACCAGAGCATCCGCTCATCCAAAAGATTGTTGCTACTAAAGAAAAAGCAAAAGTTGAAAAATATTGTGCAGACGCTATTAAGAAGTCTGAAATTGAACGCCAAGAGAACAAGAAAAAGACGGGTGTCTTTACTGGCGCTTATGCGATTAATCCAATTAATAACGAAAAACTTCCAATTTGGGTGGCGGATTATGTCCTTGCCGGCTATGGCGAGGGTGCCATTATGGCCGTGCCGGCGCATGATACTCGCGACTACGAATTTGCTAAAAAATTCGATCTGCCAATTCGTCAAGTTATCGAAGAGGTTACTGGCGAGGCTCACGAGGGTGCAAAGAAAAAGAGCTGGGGGACGGTTGCCGTCATTTACGATCCTGACACAAAGAAATACCTTGCACTAGATTGGAGTAAGACTGATGGTCACGATTGGCACTTATTTGTAGGTGGCAGTGGCGAGAAGGGCGAGACTCCTGAGGAGTGTGCGCGTCGTGAAGTTCGCGAAGAAACTGGCTATACTGACTTAGAATTAATCACGGAAACTCCACGTATTCATCATAATTACTATGCAGCTAATCGCAAAGAGTACATCGAAAAGGACATTTATTGCTTCGCGTTTAAGCTGAAGTCGGATAAGCGCGTCAAGCAACAGCTAGAGGCGGATGAAAAATTTGAAATTGAATGGCTCTCCGAAAAAGAAGTTCTCGCAAAAGTTAAAGACGAACTCCACGCGAAGACGTTCGGTTATTATAAGAATCCTTGCGCAATGGCGGAGGCTGGAATTCTCATCAATTCCGGCGAATATGATGGCCTCGAGCATTCTATTGCCGGCGAGCGCATTGTTGCTTGGCTCGAAAAGAAGAAACTTGGCAAAACTAAAGTCACCTATCGCATGCGCGATTGGCTGATTTCGCGTCAACGCTATTGGGGCTGCCCAATCCCGATTGCTTACGATAAGCAGGGTAATCCTCATGCAATTCCAGAAGACCAGCTTCCGGTCATGCTGCCAAAAATTGACGATTATAAACCAGACTCTTCTGGGCGCAGTGCTTTGGCAAAATCAAAAGAATTCATGGAAGTTACCATCAATGGCGAAAAAATGACGCGCGAGACCGACACGCTCGATGGCTATGCCTGTTCTAGCTGGTATCTCTGGCGCTATACCGATCCGCACAATAAGAAGAAGGCTTGGGATCCAAAGAAAGTCAATTTCTGGGCGCCGACCGACATTTATTGCGGCGGTGACCATGCCGTGGCGCATTTGCTCTATGTGCGCTTCTGGTGCAAATTCTTTGCCGACGAAGGCTACTTAAACTTCCGCGAGCCAATCAAGAAGTTACTTTACAATGGCTATATCAACGCGCCGGATGGTAAAAAGATGTCTAAGTCTAAAGGTAATGTAATCGATCCGCTCGACGTAATAAATCAGGGCTATGGCGCCGACACTCTTCGTACCTACGAATTATTTATCGGTCCATACAATATGGATGCCGCCTGGAGCACCGAGGCAATTGGTGGCGTTTATCGTTTTCTTAACCGTTGTTGGACTTTGACTTTTGATAAAAAATATATCAAAGAAGACAAGAATCTCGCTTATCGTCACAAGACTATCAAGAAAGTCACCGAGGACATGCATCGCAACAATTTCAACACGGCGGTTGCGGCTTTAATGGAGTTTGTAAACGAACTGTATAAGAACGGCGCTAATAAGGAAGATCTTGTTGTGCTTGCAAAACTACTGAAGCCATTTGCGCCACATCTCGCTTCGGAAATGCTCGAAGAGCTTAAGTCCGACGATATTTGGCCAAAATGGGACGAGAAACATCTTGTAGCCGATGAAGTTGAGATGGTTGTCCAGGTTAACGGTAAGCTTCGTGCGCGAATCATGGTTTCTGCTAAGGATGCAGAGGATAAAGAGAAGCTTGAGGAGTACGCTAAAGCTGACGAAAAAATCAAATCCTTTACTGACGGCAAAGAGATTGTTAAAGTTATCGTTATTCCAAAGACGCATCTTGTAAATATTGTTATTAAATAATGTAACTGAAGAGTTTTTTCAAACCCCCGTGCGTCTACGCACGGGGTGTTTTTTATAAAACTCAAAGATCAAAATGCACTAAGCTAGTACCTCTAGACTAATTCTTGGCTGAACGTTTAATTAGCTTCGCGTGTAGAACTACGCGTTCGGTTTCGCTATAACAGGTCGACAATGTCATGATGTGATCTGCGCCCGTAACGTTAGTGTGGAAATTGAACGAGCTACGCTTCATGAGCATATTTGTAAATTTTTGAAATTCCTCGTCGCTCAAGAAGCTGGTTTGAATGTAATCGCTAGTGGTCGGAATATGGTAGACACTAAAAACCTGCCATAGCGCATTTTCATGTTCATTTGAAGTGCGGACGGTATAGTTGCTGGCATCGTTAAGCCATCCACTAGTGAGGATATTCCGCAAAGTGCCAAACATAGTGCCGTCAATGCGACCGTGTGCATAAAAAATCATATTTTTATCATTGCCGTCAACACTATTGCGAAAATCTGCAAACACCCAACCAGCCTCATTGTAGCTTCGGTCGAAGGTGTGATTTAGGTAAAAATCATTGTTCGTAGTCTGAACTACGGGATAATTGATATTAGTACCGCTCACTGAAATCCAACTCACGGTCTCACTATTCTTTTGTTTGAGTTCAGTAAAGTCGACATCAATCAACTTCATTTTTATATAGTCCCAATATGGCCCAGTCTTTGGGTCGGGTTTTTCTTGTTTGACTACTTCCGTTTTCTGATCGTCTTCTTTTTCGGCAACTTCGACAATGGTTTGGATTTCTTTTTCCTGGCTCTTTGTGCGATCGGAATCAATTTTCCACTCGATTATCTTGTAAGCTGATACGACGATTCCTACTACGCAAACTAACGCCAACAAACAACTGAGGCATAGTTTGACTCTAGACTTCGCCTTCCGAATTTTCATAAGCTCTATTATAGCATACGCCGTAATCGGTCAGACCCCCTTGTAAAAAGGGCAAAAATATAGTAAACTAGGTCCAAAGTAATATATCAAAGAAGGAGCATTTTTACATGCCTGAACCGAAAAAACAGAGCAGCCCTCGCAAGACCGGCCTTCGCCGCAGTCATTTGCGCTTGAAGCTCGCTCGTAGTGTGAATAAGCATTCACCAGTTAAAGCTTTCGAAACCGCAAAGAAGACCCCAAATCTCAAACTTAAAACTTGTGGCAAATGCGGCAAAAAGAATTGCGACTGCAAAGATTGTAACTGCAAGAATTGCAAAGCCAAAAAAGATAGCAAGAAGACAAAATAAAAAGGGAGGCAAAATAAGGTGGCAAGCAATCGACATCTCGGCAGAATAATATCACTTCAAAGTTTGTATGAGTACGAATTTAGAAGCAAGGCGGGCGACGCCACGGCCGACATCGATAGTATCGTCGCGAAGAACATCGAGCCATACGCCAAAGCTCTTGGCGACGTGGATTTCGTCCATGATTTGACGCACGGTGTTTTTGATGAAATGGAACAACTCGATAAAGAGTTGCAACCAATGGCGCCAGAATGGCCAATTTCTAGTATTTCCTCAATCGACCGTAATGTCTTGAGGATTGGCCTTTTTGAACTTACGCGCCGTAAAGACCAAGTGCCTCCGAAGGTAGCGATTAATGAAGCCGTAGAGCTCGCGAAGGCTTTCGGCTCCGACAATTCGTCCAAATTCATTAATGGCGTACTTGGTACTGCTTACCGTAATATCGGGGGAGAGGATAATAAAAAGCATGCAGAATCAGAAAAGTCCAAAGGCGAAACAGCTGCAGCGCAAACCGAACCAGAAGAGGGCGGCGAAAAAACCGAGGACTAAAAACGTCGCCGCAAAAACGGCGTCAAAAAAGAAAACCCAAAACACGCAAGTTAGTCATCGCAATGGCTTCAAAATTCCAGAGGCTCTTCCTACGGAGCTTTACAAGGAGCCAAAACTAGAAAAATTGCGACAAGTAGTCTTGCGCAAAAAACCAGAGATCAAAGAAATCGTGCGCGAACCGACTGCTGGCGGAATTGTTTTTCGCATGACGCCAGATCAGCGCGATATTGAGATCTTACTTATTCAAGACAGTAAGAATCGTTGGACTATCCCGAAAGGCCACATTGAACCAGGCGAGACTGCTAAGCAAACCGCCGTGCGCGAGATTGGCGAAGAATCAGGGCTAAAAAATGTCGACGTACTGGCTTGGTTGGGCAAGATACACTTCAAGTATCGCCGTCTCGAAAAACTCGTATTAATGACAACGCAAGTTTATCTCGTACAGTCATTAGACAAGAATGAGCGCCCTACTAAAGAAAAGTGGATGAACGGCATTCGTTGGTTCAGTTTTTCGGAAGCGCTCGATGCGATAGAATATGCAGATATTGAGAAGCTTATGCTTATTGCTAAGCGAAAAATACGAAGTGGGGATTATTAATTGATGAACAAAGAACAAATTGATGCATACCGCGAATTTGCCAAAAACAAATTAAATATCGAGTTCGCGGATATAAATTTGCTGATTACGGCACTGACGCATCGTTCATATGTTAATGAACATAAGAAAACCGTAGTAGAGCATAACGAACGTCTAGAATTTCTTGGCGACGCCGTCTTGGAACTAGTCACTTCAGACTTTCTTTTTCGTAACTATGATCAGCCAGAAGGCATTATGACTAGCTGGCGTGCGGCCTTAGTCAATACAGAATCGAATGCGGCAAGCGGTGAAAAGCTTGGCTATGGCCCACTCGTGCGCTTAAGTAAGGGCGAAAAACATGGCTCGGAGCGCGCGCATCATGTCATTATGGCGGACTGTTACGAGGCAATTATCGGCGCAATCTATCTAGATAAAGGCTACAAAGCTGCCGAGAAATTCATCCAAGATAACACTCTTGTTAAAATCGACGAAATTCTCGAGTCGGAATCTTGGCGCGACTCAAAATCCTATTTGCAAGAACTCGCGCAGCGCATCGATGGCGTTACGCCAGTTTATCGCGTCATGAAAGAAGAGGGGCCTGATCACGATAAAACCTTTACGCTTGGCGTATATATTAACGACCATCTCAAGGCGACCGCAATCGGTCATAGCAAGCAAGAAGCGCAGGTGAGAGCGGCCGGGGAAGCTATCCGCAAGTACAAAAAAGAACATCCAAAAGAGACAAAGACCGAATACAAAAAGCGCTAATCCATAACCGAGAAACCCCGCCAAAAAAGCGGGGTTTGGTAGTAAAAGATGCCTAACGAAAATGATAAATAAAAAGTACTTGACTAAAACACAAAAATGTGATACAATAAACTTGCTTTGATAGTGTACATTAATGTCGCCTTTCGGTAAAAAACCGAGAGATGTATACCCCCTGTCGTGGAGGGTAAAGGAGAAACATGAGGGAATCCTTTAATAAAGTAACTACTATCGCCATCATCGTCATCCTCTTTATGCTCACCTTCGGCACACTCAAGTCCTACATTGCATTCTCTCGTGAGAGAAAGGACAACCTTCGCCTGGCGAAGGAGTATGTCGTCGAAAACTACGAGCCCAACCTTAAGGTGAGAAACCTGAACGTTTGGCGCTACGGCGACAAGTTCGACTCTACTCAGGCCGTGGATTATGGTAGCTATTACTACCAGGTAAAGTGGCCCCGCAAGGCGAGCAATGGCGAACGCTATGCCCTCGTGACGGACGCCGAGTTCGAAGGGTTCGTCTACGACGCTGTCGGTGCGGGAGAAGCCCAATTTTCCATGGGCTGTTTGCTCTTCGTGCTCATCGTCGTGGATTTCCTGGTTTTTAAATACTGGGAGTCGATCTATGACGTGATCGACGACATCTCCTGGAGACTCGCCTAATGGTCATTGCGCGACAAAAACACCCCCGCCTCTCTGAGGCGGGATTTTTCATGCTCAAAGAAGTATACTTGCTCAATAGGTAAAAATAAGTTATAATAAATAAGATAAATTAATTAAGGAGAATTATGCTTGCGATTCGCTTACAGCGTAATGGCCGTAAAGCTTTACCGCTTTATCGGATAGTCGTCCAAGAAGCGCAACGTCACCCTCTTTCGGGTCGTATCGTCGCTCAGGTCGGCAGCTACAACCCACATACTAAAGAAATCAGCCTCGACAAGGAAAAGGTTGAAAAATATCTCGGCAACGGTGCCCAACCAAGCACTCGCGTCATTCGCATCTTGACCAAAGAAGGCATCAAAATGCCAAAATGGGTCAAAACGCCAGCCGAGAAGCATGCTAATGCTAAGCATGCAGACAAGCTTCGCAAAAACCAGCCAAAGGAGGAGCTGGCTACTGAAGAAGCTACCACTTCTGAAGCTTAGAGTCCAGAATGTAAAAGATGTCGTTCGTAAAAGGGCGGCATCTTTTGATTGACGAATATCGTTTATGTGATGTAATATTATACATACGGAAACTTCGTATAGTTTATTTTGTTGGACACGCTCTTGAGAGAAAAGGAGGAACTCAATGGTAGAAATAATGGTGTCAGTGATAGCAATAATTGCCATCGTAGTTTTCTATATCGTGTTTGATGGGCGCAAAAAACGCCCACGGAAGGCCGGTGGTTTATCTGGCGAGCCTACGATTAAAGTCGATTCAAACGAGGAGTCAGATTGCGCAGATGATGACGGGTGGCAGCCCAATTGGTTCGATATAGGGGAGGATGAGCTAGGTAGAGCAGAACTCGCCGCACTTGAGCGGAAGAAGTAAAATTCGGTAACCGATTAGTATTTTAGGTCTTGCTCTTTGCTACTAATCTGGGGCGGGGGTGCACGATGCCTAGTACTTTAGCCAACTATACGATGAGCCCCGCGCCATCTCGGTACGGGGCTTTTTCGTGCCAAATAATCTTGGGCGAATTCGTCATATTCGCATAAAATGCAAAATGCCGCTCGCTACAATGTCAAAAATACCAGAATGTTATATAATAAAAGCATAAAGAATTAACAAAATGGAGAACCTATGGCTACTATAGACCAGCAATTCGTAGAATATATTGTAAAGACTCTAGTTAACAATCCAGACAAAGTTAGTATCGATCGTACTATCGATGAAAAAGGCGTGCTTCTTAGCCTCGAAGTAGACCCAGAAGATGTCGGCCGCATTATTGGTCGTCGTGGCGCAACCGCTCAAAGCATTCGCACGCTTTTGCGCGCTCTTGGTACCAAGAATGATGCTCGCTATAATCTCAAAATCGTAAACAATGACAATTACGAGCCAGCCAAGCATGACGACGATGCGCCAGAGGCTGACGACGATGAAGTAGAGGATGATAATAGCGAGTCTACCGTAGAGGAAGGTAGCGAACTCGCAAAAAAGACCCGCGCAGAGCTTGCGGATTTAGACGATTTGGATATATAATACTGTTAATGCTTTGTTCGGGCATTAAGCTAACTGCGAGTCAGCTTTATAACATAAAAAGTTGAGAGCTTATATGTCAAAAAACCATCCCCCTTTCAGAGGATGGTTTTTTGGTGTTGTTCTATTCCTTCTTTGTGGGGTTGTCTATTTTTACCTGCTTATCGTTAGCTTTCTTGAGTTGCCAAATTACAACCGCAATCAAGCCGATGCCAATAATGCCTAGCCACAAGTAGCTCATGCCACCCGTTAGTTCAAAGGCAATCAATAGAATCTCAATCGAGCTAAACCAAATCATCCAATTTATCTTCCTAAAGACGCTATAGAGCAGTGCACCTACCTGTTCGATTAAGAACAATAGCGGCCACAGGATACCAGAGTTCGCAGAATAATCCTCGAGACAAACGATAGTCATGATTAAGGAAAACGCAATATAGCCAACGATATAACGTGCGGGGCTTTTCGTTTTGTATAAATACTTTGATAATATATGCGCACCGATCATTGCGCCCCCTAAGATATGCGCATCGATTGCGCCTTTTAGTGTGTTGGCTAATGCATACCTTGAGCCAGCTCCAGAAAACGTAGCGTTATCTACGACGGTATCTGTTATTAGGAATAGTGAAATGGCGAAGGTATAGACGGCCGTTTCATAGAAACAAGGTATTTCCGTAATGAACGCGAATAAGGTTAATATGCATGTCGTAATCAGAAAACCAACATAACCAACCTTAATATCGGCCGCCGACACGATAATCGCAAAACAGCTAGCAATTACGCATGCAATACCCAGCATATTCGCCTCGTGTTTTTGAATCTTGCGTAGGAAATAGGTCCCCAGCAGGAATAAGATTGAGATAATCGAATAGGCCGCAAGGTAAGCTCCGCCATCCCATACTGGCGATGCGATATATCCACCGATAATTACAGGAACTATCATTACACTGACGGCGGTTGCAATACTCCAAGTTACGTTCTTGTAATGTATCGCATGTATGATGCCGAGAATTGCAACGATGAGGCAAATTACTAACCAAACGGCAGCCATAGCGGCCGTAGTGAAGCCATGGCAAAGTGCGGGGGTAAAGAGAATGCTGATAATGGAAATAATACTGACGGCATACTCTGAATCTCTGCTTTTTGTGGTCTTTTTAGGTGCGAATAATGAAAGGACGATTTGTATCGTGAAAGTGAGTAGCCAAATTATGGCGCATATCAAAGCCGAGGTAATATTGGGGCGAGAGCCTGTACTAACCAGCGAAAAACCAAGCAGATCAAAGGCAAGGGACACTATTACGCTCTGTGCTGCAAAACGTAGTAAGATTGTATGGCTTTGCATATGGCCACGAATCCAATAAGCCAGAGCATACGCAAGAAAGAAAACTGAGCAGACGAAGCGCAATAATGGCGCGGATAGGTGAATGCTTGGAATAAAGAATAATAACAATGTTACCGCATAGGCAATTGGCATCAAATAAACGCCTAGCACACTTGTCGCTGACTTGAAGGCTACAGGAAGATTCTTACAATTACTCACATGTAGCGTCATTGGTACTAATGCGGTGATTATTAGTGAAAGGTATGAGAAGTATAATAATGCCTCGCTTCCCTTAAGCTTTAATGCTGGGCATATAGACCAGAATAATGGGGCGACGCATAGATAAGTGATATATGCCATTACTGAGTCTGCGGTCGTGAACGCGCCAACGAGCGCTGCGACGGTGAGAGACGTAGAAACACATAGGGGTGTGATATTGTCCGGCATGCCGAGCGAACTAAATGAAATCGTCCAAAGCGGGATCATACAGAGTGCGGAGTAAATAAACGCTTTGCCGACTGGGCGCAAATAATTAATGCGCTTATGAATGATAGTGCCGATTATATATATTAATATTGTTAAGGATATTGTTAATGGAGCTACGAAGCTATCGTTAACGGAATCCACAAAATAAACCGTCGCCAAGACGACCAAGAAGCTACCAATATATAGTAGCCAGTTCCATTTCGCCATTGGGTTCTCTGGCTTTTGCTGCACCGGTACTCTTTGTGGCTGTCTAGCCGCTGGACTGCTGGGTCGACCCTTGTTTTCTTTTTTTCTTTTTTTGTCATTGGCTATTAGAACAGCCGCCGCTATCCCCCACGTAATTGGGTTGAAGATTATAAAAAACAGAATCCCCAACGCATCTAACCAAACATAACTCATATAGCTAAAATTATAAATGCTTACGTTATTTTTTTCAAACCAATTATCGTAATTATAGTCTTGATAAAACTGTAAAAACGCGCTAAAATATTGTACTAAGAAGTAGTGTGCTTTAACTTTTTTGCTCGAACCGTACTGGCGAAACGGTTGAGGTTAAAGCGGGGATCTTCCGGCCAAAGTATCAACACTAAAAACAGCGAGGGAACGTGGCAAAATCTACAAACACCGCAAAGAGTGGTAGCCGGGTATCTTTTACCGAGGGCGACCAAGTTCTTCCAATACCAAATCTAACTGAGCACCAGACAAAATCCTGGGACGAATTCGTAAAATACGGTCTCCAGGAAGTCTTCAACGAGCTAAACCCGATTGACGACTATACTGGTCAAAAAATGAGCCTACGCTTTAAGGATTATTATTTTAAAGATCCTGTAGAAGACGATCGTACGGCTAAAGAAAATCTTACAACTTACGAGGCTCCACTCCACGTAAACGTAGAGCTGACAAATAAAGTAACTGGCGAAGTTAAGGAACAGGATATTTATTTTGGTGACTATCCGTGGATGACTGATCGCGCCAGCTTTATTATCAATGGCACCGAGCGCGTAATTGTTTCTCAGCTAATTCGCTCGGCTGGCGTTTTCTTCCAGGCCGATACGGTTGCTGGTCATAATTATTACGGCGCAAAGATAATCCCAGGCCGTGGTGCATGGCTTGAGTTTGAGACTGACACTAAGGGCGTTATCTATGTCAAGATTGATCGTCGTCGCAAAGTCCCTGTAACAACTTTGCTTCGCGCGCTTGGTCGCAAGAAGACTGAGATTATGGCCGACTTCAAAGACATTGATACCGGCGATATTCATTACATTGAAAATACTTTCGAAAAAGATCCGTCCGATAACCAGGGCAGCGCTCTTCTCGAGATCTATCGACGTCTTCGCCCAGGCGATTTGGCAACCATTGAAAATGCGCGCTCTATGATTGATCGCACCTTCAATGATTATCGTCGCTATGATTATTCTCGTGTTGGCCGCTACAAGATTAATCAACGCCTCGGCTTCGATACGCCAAATGATGAAGTTCATCGCACACTACAAATGCAGGACCTAATTGCTATTATTCGCGAGATTATTCGTCTGAATAATACGCAAGACCCAGTCGACGATATTGACTCGCTCGCAAATCGCCGCGTCAAGCTTGTTGGCGAACTTGTACAACGCCAATTCCGCTTGGGTATGCTTCGCTTGCAACGCAATATCCTTGACCGCATGTCGATGAGCGATCCGCAAACGGTCACTCCGTCGCAGTTAGTCAACTCTCGTCCGGTTACAGCTGCCGTTAAGGAATTCTTCAGCAGTTCTCAGCTCAGTCAGCTTATGGACGAAACTAACCCGTTCAGCGAACTTTCGCACAAACGCCGTCTATCCAGTATGGGCCCTGGTGGTCTCACTCGCGAGCGTGCGGGCTTCGAAGTGCGCGATACTCACCCTACGCATTATGGTCGTATTTGTACAGTAGAGACTCCAGAAGGCGGAAACGTCGGTCTTGTATTAAACCTAGCAACCTATGCGCATATTAATGACTACGGCTTCATTGAAGCTCCATATCGCGTTGTGAAAGACGGTAAGGTTACCGATGAAATAGTCTACGCCGATGCCGCCGCTGAGGAAAAGATGGTTATTGCCGATACTAGCGCCAAACTCGACAAGGATGGCAAGTTCATAGACGAATATGTATCCGCCCGCAAGGCACTTCAGCCAACGCAGGTTATGGCGAGCGAAGTAACACACATGGACGCCGCCCACAAAGAGATTCTTGGCGTCGCCGCTTCCATGATTCCATTCGTAGAAAAGAACCGCGTCGACCGCTCTTTGATGGCTTGCGCCATGCAGAAGCAGGCCGTGCCGCTCATTAAGCCAGAAGCTGCGATTGTTTCCACCGGTATTGATGGCGAAGTTGCAAAAAATCTCTCACAAATCGCCTACGCAGAGGCTGACGGAGAAGTCGTCAAGGCTGATTCGAATTCCGTTGAGGTGAAATATAAGAACGGAACTAAGACTTATAATCTAATTCACTTCATGAAGACAAATGACGACCGTTGTTACGATGAGCGTACTGTCGTCAAGCGTGGTCAGAAAGTAAAGAAGGGCGATGTCTTGATTGAGGGTGCGTCAATCGATAATGGCGAACTTGCTCTTGGTAAGAATATGCTCGTGGCCTTCATGCCATGGCGCGGCTATAATATGGATGACGCTATCGTAATCTCTAGTCGTCTCGTCCAAGATGATGAATTGACCAGTATTAACATTCGTGATTTTGATGTAGAAGTTCGCGAGACTAAGCTTGGCCCAGAACAAGTTACCCGCGATATTCCAAACGTGTCAGAAGCTGCCCTTCGCCACCTTGGTGAAGATGGTATCGTAACTGTTGGCTCAGAAGTTCGCAACGGCGATGTCCTTGTTGGTAAAATTACACCAAAGGGCGAGCAGGAACTCAGCTCTGAGGAGCGCCTCCTTCGCGCTATCTTCGGCGAGAAAGCCAAAGATGTTCGCGATACTTCCGTTCGTATGAATGGATCTGATGGCGGTAAAGTCGTTGGCGTAAAAATCTTCACCCGCGAACAGGGCAATGATCTTAAATCTGGCGTTATCATGCAGATCAAGATTTATGTCGCCGAAATGCGCAAGATTAGTGTTGGCGATAAGCTTTCTGGTCGCCACGGCAACAAGGGTGTGGTAGCGCGCATTCTTCCAGTTGAAGATATGCCGTTTATGGAAGATGGTACTCCGGTCGACGTAGTTCTTAACCCGATGGGCGTGCCAAGCCGCATGAACCTTGGTCAGCTCTTTGAGACTCACCTCGGTATGGCTGCTCGCGCACTCGGTTATCATGTCACGACTCCATCCTTCAACTCTGTATCTGATGAAACGATTTCTGAAGAGCTTAAGAAAGCCGGCTTCGAGCCAGATGGTCGTGTCAAACTCTATGATGGCCTCACTGGTGAGCCGTTCGAAGAGCGCATCACGGTTGGTGTAATGTATATGCTCAAGCTACACCACATGGTCGCCGATAAGATTCATGCTCGTTCTACTGGCCCATACACAATGGTTACTCAGCAGCCACTTGGTGGTAAAGCTCAGAATGGTGGTCAGCGCTTTGGTGAGATGGAGGTGTGGACACTCGAAGCTTACGGTGCTGCATCGACGCTACAGGAAATGCTTACTATCAAATCAGATGACGTCTACGGACGCGCAAAGGCCTACGAATCCATCATTAAGAATGAGCCTATCGAAGGACCAAAGCTTCCAGAAGGCTTCAATGTCTTAGTGAAAGAGCTTCAAGGTCTCGGCCTTAAGGTTGACTTGCTCGATCATGGCGATGCGAAAGATGCGGGTCATGTCATCGAGAAAACCACCGAAGAAGTCGAGCGCCAACGTGATGATTCTGTAATATATGCTCAGCATGAGGAAGCTGCTCCGCCAGATGATCTCGGCGAGAATGCTGACGGATTTGAATTAGAAGATAGCGAAGGCAATCCGCTCGATGAGGAAGAAATCGAGGTAAGTGAAGACTTCGACGAAGAAGATACAATAACAGATTTAGGGGAGGACCTATAATATGGCTTGGGAAGATAATTTCATCAGCGCCAACGAGTTCGACTCTATTCGCCTAAGCGTCGCCAGTGAGGAAGATATCCTCAACTGGAGCTATGGCGAAGTGTTGAAACCAGAAACAATTAATTACCGTACGCAAAAGCCAGAACGTGATGGTCTGTTCTGTGAGCGTATTTTCGGACCAGTGAAGGATATTAATCCAAATGATCCAAAACTAAAGGGCGTTCGCTCTCGCGAGGCGGCCGTTGATAAAGAAGGTAATCTTGTAACCAAGAGCATTACCCGTCGTGAACGCATGGGGCACATCACACTAGCAGCTCCAGTTGCGCACATTTGGTTTATGCGCGGCACGCCTTCCGCATTGAGCCTTTTGCTAGATATTACCGTAAAGAATATCGAGAAAGTTGTCTATTTTGCTTCATATATCATCATCGATACTGATCAAGCCGAAATCGACAAGCGCCTCGAGGACCTAGAAGCTCAAACCGACGTTGCTCGTCAGGCTATCCAGGTTCGCTACGAGAACGAGTCTAAGGCTGACAATGCCGACATTAAAGCACTCGCCGAAGCTCAGACCAAAGAATTGGAGGAGCTGGAAGATGACTATCGCAACAAAAAATCGATTCTTACTGGTTTTGTTAAAGGCGCCGTCATTAATGA
The DNA here is from genome assembly GCA_016290315.1 of Candidatus Saccharimonadota bacterium. Lineage (GTDB taxonomy): Bacteria > Patescibacteriota > Saccharimonadia > Saccharimonadales > Saccharimonadaceae > UBA2834. The sequence goes on from JAEETK010000015.1 coordinate 24,483, forward strand.
AGTAGATTATCGTAATCTTGAAGAAGAATACGAAGACCTCATTACTGTCGAGATGGGTGCTAGCGGTATCAAGAAGCTTCTTGAAGAAATTAACCTAGACCAACTCGTCGACCAACTTCACGAAGATGCCGAGAATGCAAAGGGGCAGAAGCAAAAACGCATTATGAAGCGCCTCAAGGTGCTTGAGGGTATGCAATCTGCTGGCATCAAGCCGACCGATCTAATCCTAAACGTGATTCCGGTCATTCCGCCAGATCTACGCCCAATGATTTCCTTGGCTGGTGGTCGCTTTGCTACATCGGATTTGAACGATCTTTATCGTCGCGTAATTAACCGCAACAACCGCTTGAAAAAGCTTGTCGATCTCAATGCGCCAGAAGTTATCCAACGCAACGAGAAGCGCATGCTTCAAGAGGCTGTAGATGCACTTATTGA
>JAEETK010000016.1 GCA_016290315.1 Candidatus Saccharimonadota bacterium
TTCCTTGGCTGTTGCATTATGGCTATATCACGGAAGAAGATGTCATTCGCCAAGCTCATATGAGCAAAAACGAGAAAACCGTCACCTTCTGGAGTATATATGATGGAGTTTGTGCCGCCTACGCAATGGGTTGGATCAGTAGAGAAACATTCGACACGATACAGAATATCTCTCACGAAGCCCAATGCCCACGCCCTATACCGCAGATGCTCGTTAGAGTCACAGAAGAACGCAAGAAATGGCTAAGAGATCGAGAGCAGAACTATCATGCCATACCCGGAAAGTTTAAACTCCGCAATGCAACTGGTCCATTTTATAACAACGTAGACATTGACGCACTGAAGAATATACATTTCAGCTCGGATAATGAAATCATCATCTTAAATGGGTCCAGGCTCAAAGGTTACGGAAGACCAGACTCCGACTATGACTATAGACAATATGATGCAATGAGTGGATCTATCTTGGAGGAACCGAATCTTTCTGAAAATCCAGAATATATAATACACTGGCTCTTGTTCGGAGCATGGATCGGAATAAGCGAAGAACAAACGCGTAAAGCGCAGCTAGAGGCCGTCAGTCGCTACTATAAGCTTTCAGAAAGGTCTCGCATTAACTCAATGCTTTGTCTTGAGAAAACGCTGCTACAATATCGTCTAATGCATAAAGGGGTGTTTTGCGCATATGCAAATATCTCCGAAAAGACTAAACATCTCGACAGTATCGACGGCGACAGCGCGTTCTACGACGACCGCTACCGCACAATTGCAAGTCAACTATTCCTTAAGTATATCTTTCTCCCTCCGCGAGAATAAAAACGGGGCCCCCGAAGGGGCCCCTTTTGAATGGCTTGTTTTATTGAGTATGAAACTTACAGAGGTCGATGCCCTCCAATGGAGGATATGCCATTGGAGGCGGTAGAAATACCCAACTCTTCCCAGTTGATCGTAGTACCGAGCTGATACAGAGCATTCAGATAGACCTGCTCGTTGCCGGCAGCCTCCTCAAACTTGACGAAGCTCAGGACGAAGCACACCAGATTCTGCTCGAGCCTAGCGTAGTTCGGAGAAATACTAATACCGAGTTTCTTCAGCATCATCTCACGTGTAGGTACGCCCACCATAGGAGGCAGAGTCGGATCATTCAGAATCCTGACAATCTCCATCGCGTCATTCGCCATAGCAGCCGCCACGGGAGCGGAAGTACCACGGAAGACGCGATTGATCTTATCCTTCAGGGTATTGGAGGCATCCAGGACGGTGTCAGTCGGCGCATGAGTCATACCCGTACCGACAGGGGAACCAGACATCATGCTGGCCCACGTCCGCATCAGAGTCCCAGTGTTATTACACAACGCATCTTCGCTCTTGAACCAGCCATCCAGGGCCACGTAGGCCTCGCGGATAGCAGGACAGAGCTCATCACGCATTCTGCGCAGGAATTCATTACGGCGGGACTTGGTAGCGAAGCTGCCATCCAGGCCATCAATGCCCGCGAAGATCTCGCTGTAATCACGACGAGCGATGTTCTTGCGGATCTTCCAGAAGGATTCGGGCACGGGCTCTTCACTCTCGTCAGCGAAGGTTTCAATTGCAGAGCTCAGAAGCTCGGGAACGCGATAGATGTTGCAGCGGTCCGCCAGCATGACGCGCAGAGCGGCCTCGTAGGTGGAATCACCCACCTTGAGAACACCACCGGTGCGCAGAGCTTTCAGAAAGGAGTCGTCGGTGGACGGAGACGGCAGAACCATTCTCCAGTCAGGCGCAAACATCGCAGCGGGAGACTTGGCAGCCGCTTCAGCCGCCACTTTTTCAGCCTCGGTATTCTTCATATTTAAAACCAACTGCTTAGCCTGAACCAGCAGCATGCCGACACCAGTCAAATCAGACACGTCCAAGACGGATAAATCACTAACGGATTTAACTCCCAGCTTGCGAAGTTTGGGCAGAATCGTGTCTACATCGCCATAAGCGCCGAGTAAAGAGCGAAGCTCGGAATCGGCCGCGGAGACGGTCTCCACCGGTTCAGCGGCCGCGGCCGGAGTGGCCGGAGCTGCAGTAGTAGCAGTTTCTTTCTTATCAGTGGCCTCGGGGGCAACACTAGTTTCAGTGACTTTTTTGATTTCTTCGGACATAGATAATCCCTCCTTATCTAAAATGTTTGTCCTCCTTATGCGCCCCAAACGAAAGTAGGCGCACAGGTATATCCGTTATCGCAGAAAACACTTCACGACAAAATCCTAAAACCTCGTCGCGATCGTTGATGTTTCGTACCCGAGATCTCAGATCGTACTCCTCCAAAACGGGTATAGCCGAGCTTAATAAATGTAGGTCGGGCTTAATACCTGGCCGAATCAGATTACCATGGACGATATAGGCCGAACAAATCTGCCAAATACCGTTCTTAACAATCTGGTCAAACCAAGTGATACATAGCCCGTCCAAATGCGTTGTCTCCTCATTGCATTGGTCGATTGCATATTTCAGCAACACACCGTCCAATGCACCGGCTCTTACTTTGCCTTGCCAACGATTTGTTGACTTGTGGCTATTGGGCAAAAGTGTGCTTAATGCCGAGTCGCTTGCTGTCGGCATAGGACCAGCGCCATGACAAATTTCATAAGCTCGATGAACGCCTAAATTCACAATCTTCCCGGTAAAACCAGCAGCACGCAGCGCCTTCAGAGAAAATTGCGGCAATGTGCGTAGCGAGCTAACGTGCGGCTTAAAGCCGCATTCTGAGTCGGTTAAGATACCGTGCGAACGCTCAACGACTACGCAACCATCATTATTACGAAGCAGCGAATGGTAATCTTCGAGGTAGAGAAGCTGACCGACAATATAAGTTTCGTCGACAATTCTCTCGAATGCCTCGTCGTTATCCAAGTTCGCGAGACTCTGTCTCAGGAGCGGAATATCCGCTTCTAAAACATCGCCATCGCTAAGTGCTCCATAAGTGTCCTTCACGAACTCTCTTTGCCGACGCAGCGACAGACGAACCCTGTCTTTATCAGTTAAATCTCGTGCGAACAGAGAAAACTCAGGGTTACTCTGGCTCTGCTGATAAGCCTTGCCTACGCCAGTCCCCACGGTCCCGTGCGGATGATCGCGCAAGCTCAACTCATACAGCTGAGACCAAGTTTGATGATACGGAGAAGCGCAGACGCAGTCAGGAGATACGCTCAGTAAATCAAAAGCATTCAAAATACCGAACTGATCCCTAAGCGCAGACGCTTCGTTAAGCAGACCAATGGGAAACATTACAAAACGCGGCGACAAATATGTCGGTACATTTTGGAACGTCCCGCAGCCCCACTGCGAAAAGCAGAACTTGCGACCATCAGCCAAAACAACTCCGTGCGAACCCTGCGCGCCACCTTCTTTAATGATAGTATGTGGCCGGACTTTCGCAGAAATCGCTTCAACTACGCCACCTTTTCCGCCATCTCCAGGACCAAGATCAGTAACAACATATGCTTTTGAAGTCATAGGACCTCCTTACAGCCAGCCGCCAGAATCCTCCGTCGGAGTCTCCCCGACAGGCTGAACGTCCGCCTCGGCGGGCACATCTTCGGCACGCCGAATCGGGTTGATGTCGTTCTTGTCAGCGAAAATATCGCCTCTCTTGGGCAGCGATCCAGTCAGGACCTTGGACTCCTGCTCCAGAACGCGCTGAGCGCGGAAAGGAACACGGAGCAAACCAGGAAGCACACGCTCGATATTGAGTTCAGATACCTGATGATCATGCAGGAACATTTTTACGTCAGCCGGCTGAAGAGTACCTTCGGTCAAACCGATGATAGCAGCATCAACAGCGGGCAGACAGCGAGTATCCGCAATCATCAGCTGGTGATTACGGTCAAAGTATTCTCCATAACCCATATCTTGGGGATCTCGAGGGGAATGGTGACCGCCATAACCAACATGATCGACGCCGATGACGAAAGCATGCGAATGGGCATGAAGCTCCTCGAACGTTTCTCTGATGCTGGGTAGATTCCTCCGGGTAATCTCAGGATGGCCATTTTCGGCCAGAGCCTTCCATACGTCCTCGCCAAACAGCTTTTCGATGATATAGGGATTATAATCCCATTCATGCATCGAAGCATCGGTGACCATAGAGAAATAATCTTTCAGGCCAGCGCGGCGAAGGTAGTCGTCCGTCAGATACGCATGCGCGAACGCCGCATAGTGCGGATCCTCAGGGCCGTCACCACCGTCACGCTCGGGGGTCATCTTGGACACATAGTCGACAATCTTCTCCGCCTCCATCTCGAACTGCGGGCGACAAAGCCCGAATTTGTCATGGTGGACATCTCCGAAAATAGAAACAGCAAGCTGAAGATCGTACAGACCATCAGGCAGCACTTCCTTCGCAACACCGAAGTATTCAGGAAGAACTGCCATGGTGGTGTCGTTGTTGTCGCCCATCGAACCAGTGGTGTCGATATAAGACGCCTTAGCAATCGGTGTGCCCATCGTACACACAAAGGTGCCGTCGGGCAGCGGATTGAATCTGATCAACGAGCGGCGGATCACGCCGAGAGAAGCGGGATCGACCTCATAGGGAGGGCGGCCTGTCTTGCGCATCTTCTGCTCTGCGGCTTCAGATACGGTCTTGGTAACATGCCGTCTGCCTTCGGAGTCGGTCTTGAAGGAGATTCCTTTTGCGGAAGCAGCTTTTTCGTAGTCGTAAGTAGTAAACGATTTATCGCCCATATTTTACCTCCTATTACAGGCTGTCAGAAACACGCCTCCACTCATGAGAGGCAGTAACAAAGTATGTGAAGGGGTAATATTCGCGCCCCCACCACACCCGAATGTTGCCATATAGCAACCGATGAAGACTCATACCTTCCAGGACGTTATCGTCAGGCATTTCCGCAATATCCGTCAGGAGTTTGCGGAAGTCCGCCTCGCGTTCGGTGTCATTATCCTTCAGCCAATCCAACATCGTTTTTGCCATCAGCTTGCCGTTATTGTAATGATCGATATCGCTCGTATGAGTCCAATCGATATAAACAACCCGGTGATACTTCGGCTCAATCAACACCTGATTGGGGTCGAATTTATAATAGACACCAATGTCGTCCAGGAAAGTTTGGAGCTTGAAGAATCTCCCCAAGATCCAAGCTGCCGATTTTGCATCCACAAAATACGAGTTTTTCAGCTTAGGCAAAGGATAAAAATCAGCCACATCGCCATCCAAGATGGACAGCAAATTTGCCTGACGATACCCCTGGTCCTCGCCGAGGACAAACGTATCAACCAACCGTGGAAACAGCCAATCGTAGTGAATGCGCTCTACTGGGCCATCGGTTACTAATGCTTTTTTCTTCTCAAGGTCATCAGATTTCTCCTTCAGAAGTTTGAGCGTCTCCGCCTCGGAGTTAACCTCGCCATTCAGCGCAACATCGCAGGGGATTCGTAGCAGATATGACTGCTTCTCATCCAAGCTTAGCGCGCGATATAAGCGATATCTTTCCGACTTGTAGACCAGCGCGTTTTCGGGAACGACGCACTTCTGTACGCCATCGCGGTCGCAAAGAATCAATAAAAATCACCTCTTTTCTATCATAAACAAACCATGTTAATGCACAAAGATGCCCCTGTTTTACAAAGGCATCTAATAGAAGAAATTTAATCATATAATCGACAATATGTCAATATATCTATGGAACCAACTCTAGCCCCATATTATTACTCAAGAATAAGCTACTTATTTCTTGCAAAAGTAAACTAGATATGATAAAATACACGAGATATTATTAACAAAGAGGAACGCAATGAGTCGTATCGGAAAACTACCTGTAGACATTCCTGCGGGCGTGACAATTACGGTCGGCGACAAAGAAATTACCGTCGCTGGGCCAAAAGGCACGCTTCAGGTTCCCGTCCAGGAAAATACCACGACGAAAGTCGAGGGTAACCAAATCATCGTGACGCGTAGCGACGACGAGCCAAAGTCTCGTGCTTGGCACGGTTTGCAGCGCGCACTACTTAATAACGCCGTTACTGGCGTCACCAAAGGTTTTGAGAAAAAACTCGAAATCAATGGCGTCGGCTTCCGCCTCAGCGGTGGACCAAAAGAAATCGAAATGGCACTTGGTTTTTCTCACCCAGTCAAATATTCAGCCCCAGAAGGTATTGAATTAAAGACGGACAAGATGACCATCACCGTATCTGGCATCGACAAGCAAAAAGTCGGCCAGGTCGCAGCCGAAATTCGCGCATTGAAGAAACCAGAACCATACAAGGGTAAAGGTATCAAATATGCTGACGAAGTTATTATTCGTAAAGCCGGTAAGGCAGGGAAGAAATAATCATGAAAGCAGAATTTAGAGCGAATCGTACTCGCGCAAAGATTCATGGCACTGCTGATCGCCCACGCCTTAGCGTAAATATCAGCAATATGCACGTAATTGCTCAGATTATCGATGACGATAAAGGGGCAACACTCGCATACGCAACGACCGTCGGTTCAAAGCAAAAAGGTAGCAAGACCGAACTCGCCACCTACGTTGGAACCGAGATCGCCAAAAAAGCAAAGAAAGCCAAGATCTCAAAGGTAGTCTTTGATCGTGGCTCACGCCTTTATGCAGGTCGCATGAAAGCTCTCGCTGATGCCGCCCGCAAGGAAGGATTGGAGTTCTAATATGGATAACAAGAAACAACCAAAGGTTATCAACCAATCTGGTACCACCAAGCTTACGGACGAAGCCGTAGCCGCACGCGAAGCAAAAGCAGAGCGCGAATTCCGTGGTCGCCGCCGCGACAATCGTCGCAATCGCCGTGCCGCCGAAGAAACCAAGAAAGAGTTTGATACCGTTAATATTTCAATCAATCGCGTTTCCCGCACCGTAGCCGGTGGTCGCCGCATGCGCTTCCAGGCTCTCGTTGCTATGGGTAACCACAAAAATAAAATCGGCGTCGGCATGGCTAAAGGTAACGATGTTACTTCTGCCGTCCAAAAGGCTGAGCGTCGTGCAAAGAAGAACATGATCACCATCAACATGAATGGCGACACTATTTGCCACGAAGTTGAAACGAAAATTACTGGCGCACACGTACTTATGAAGCCAGCCGCACCAGGTACTGGTATTATCGCTGGCGGCGTTGTCCGTTCGATTATTGGCCTTACTGGAATTAAGAACTTGATTTCAAAGTCACTCGGTTCCACCAACAAGGCAAACATCGCTTACGCCGTAATTGAAGGTCTAAAGCAGCAAGTTCCAAGATCCGAATGGAATGGCGCTAAAAAAGCCGCCAAAAAGGAGGATAAGTAATGAAATACAACGAACTTTCTGTTAATAGAAACGATGACCGCAAACGTGTCGGTCGTGGTATCTCTGGCGGCCAAGGCAAAACTGCCGGTCGCGGCACCAAAGGTCAAAAGTCCCGCACCGGCCATCACAAATTACCAGCAGGCTTCATGGGCGGCCAACGCGCCATCATGCAGGCTATTCCAAAGATGAAAGGTTTCAAGTCTATTCACGCTAAGGCTCAAGTTGTCTATACCGATGCACTTAATGCCGTTAAGGGCAAAGTTGACAACTTCGTGCTCGCTGAAGCAGACCTTATCGCTGATCCATTTGCTAAGGTTAAGGTAATTAGCCGCGGCGAAATCACCAGCAAGATCGAACTCGAAACTCAATTTGCAAGCAAAACTGCCATCGAAGCAATCAAAAAAGCTGGCGGCAGCTTTAAGAAAGTCGCTGTTCCTGCTCGTAAAAAGCAAGAAAAAGACGACAAATAATTACATCTGGTAATCAAAAGTAGAGTCCTTCGGGGCTCTATTTTTGTTGTTCACACCCTGCACATCTTGACAAAATAAGCCGCTTGTGCTATAATTAAATCATTATGGTTCTTTAGGAGGTGGGACATGAGACTATATACGAGCCAAGGGGCAAAAGTCGCGGAAAATATCGCCCGCACGGGGCATCACGTTTGCGACATCGAAAAGTCATATATGAATGACGACAAGTACTTCAGAAGAGCATACGATTGGCTCGCTGGGGCCTTGGAGAAAAGGATCAAAAAGCCCGCGAACGTTTCCTATCCAGTATGGGCGCTCCATAAATTGGGCGAAGAATACGACTATACACAGCAGGGCTCAGATGGCGAAGAGCGCGTTTTCTTCGAGCTCGAAATTCCCGACGATCGAGTCGTAGCAATCGATCCGGTCAAATGGTTCGATATAATAGCCTGCGGCTTCGTTTGTCCTTCCGGTATCAGCGATGAGGAGTATGAACGCTTATGCGAAAAATACGACCATGCAACCGAAGAGGAGTTAAACGCTAACCGCGAGCAAATCTTCGATGTCGACGAAGGAAATATACCAGAAATGGTATTCTGGACTATTAATGCAGCCGACGTCGTTTCTACTACGCGATATATCTGTCACATCCCGCAAGATGATTATGAATAACCGGGCAACGCCCGGTTTTATTCTTTCTTATATAAATAACCACAAACATACATTATACTTAATAACCTACCATTCACAGACTATCTCATTTATGATAATATAAAGAGAGTAAATAAGAGGTAACATGAATTTTAAGACCATTTTTAAGTCATTCAAGAACAAGGATATGCGCAAGCGTATTTTTGCGGTCGTCGGTATTCTGGTCGTCTATCGCTTTTTGGCCCATATTCCTGTCCCACTTGGAGATCAGACTACATTCAAACAAGCAATCGACAACTTTATTAACGGTACGGACTTTGGCGGCTTTATCAACCTAATTTCGGGTGGCGGCCTTACTAACTTCTCAATACTTCTGGTTGGCCTCTCGCCATACATCACCGCATCTATCGTGATGCAGCTTCTTACCAAAGCCATCCCGCGCATGGAAGAGCTAAATAACGACGGCGAGGCCGGCAGACGCAAAATTAGCCAGTGGACCCGTATGCTAGCCGTTCCACTCGCAGTCCTCCAGAGTATCGCTTATATTTATATTCTTTTCCAAGAACTACTCGCAGCCAACACTGGCGGCTCCGTAGAAGTCAGTTTCCAGAGCTGGGCGTTAGCTGTTACATCGATGACGGCCGGGTCAATTATCTTAATGTGGCTAGGCGAGCTCGTAACCGAGCAAGGCATCGGCAACGGCATATCTACCATCATCCTCTGTAGCATTATTTCCTCATTGCCAAAAACCTTAACCCAATTCGGCGTAGCACTATTCAATACAAGCGCAGGCACATTAAGTTTATTCGGTTGGCTAGAACTTCCAGTCAATCCAAACATGTTCTGGACTATCCTAGGTTTGGGCGCAGGTTTAATAGTAGTACTTTACATACTAATCAAAATTAACGAAGCGCAGCGCATTATTACGATTAATTATGCAAAGCGCGTGCATGGCAATAGCGCATATGGCGGCATCAAATCAATTATGCCAATCAAACTCATTGCGGCCGGTGTTGTACCAGTTATCTTTGCAGTCGCATTTCTATCCGTACCAGCATTTATCGGCCAACTAGTCCTACGTGCCGACCCAACAAGCGTAATTGCCAAGAATGTCGTTAGTTGGTTCACTGCACCAAACGCGAACACTTACGATTCCACCACGGGCCTACAAGCGAAAGATTTCGTCTATCCTACACTCTATTTCATACTCGTAGTCATGTTTACCTACTTCTACACGAGTATTGTGTTTAATGCTCAAGAAATCGCGGAAAACCTCCAAAAGCAAGGCGGCTTCATAGAAGGCGTCCGCCCAGGCAAGCAGACAGAAAAATATTTCAACAAAGTCGTGAACCGCCTCAACCTATTTGGCGCATTGGCACTAGGTATTATCGCAATGCTCCCATACATCGTAGACTACATATTTATCGCGACCACAAATGCTCCGCTTGGTTTATCAATTTCTGGTACGGGACTCCTAATCGTAGTTACGGTCGCACTCGAGAATATGCGTCAAGTCAACTCTAGAGCACTAATGGTAACTTACGACGACTATCAATAATATGGCACTAAAAATCAATCGTACTACGCGAAGGGTAATTAAGGGCATCGGCATAGCACTACTGATTATACTAGTCGCCATAATGCTCAAAATCCTGGTATGGGAAAACAACTATTACAAGACCAAAACTGGCGAAGAACGCGCCATGGCAGATGTGCCCATTACACAGATCGTCAGCGCACTAAATCCCTCAGAGACTGAGCCAACAACAGAAGACATTGCTAAATACCAAGTTGAAAAAAATACACCGCGCTACCTGGACATCGAAAGATTAAATATTCATTCCAGAGTAATAAAAACAGAAGTTGACACCAATGGTATCTTGGCAACGCCGGACAATATATATGATGTAAACTGGCATTCTGGGTCGAGCGCACCTGGCGAAGGCGGATACATAATAATTAGCGGGATTCACTCGGGAAAGACAAAAACTGGCACCTTTGCTAATCTCGACAGCATGGAAAAAGGCGACGAGATCTCCATTGAAAACGGCGATGGCGCCAAGTTTAAGTACGAGGTTAAAGAAATTAACGTTATCTCCGATCAAAAAGACAGCGATGAGAATCTCATCAAAATGCAAACTAAACTAGACGATAAGGAAACCTTATCGCTAATTACCGTCAAAACAAGGCAGAATAGTCGCGAATTTGAGTCTCTCGTGATGCTAAGAGCCACTATTAAAAAATAATTTATATATTTAGCTTTTAGTATTTACTATTTGCCAAAATTTTGATATACTACCAAGGTAATTTATGGCTAGTCACAAGAAAACCGCTAAGGTCGCCAAGAGAGACGCGGATAATTCCGTAGGCGCCAAGAATAAGAAGGAAGTTATTAAACTTACCGGAAAAGTCGTTGAAGCCCTCCCGGGGACCAAATTCCACGTGGAGCTTGAGAACGGCCATATTATTGTTGCTCATATGTCGGGTAAAATGCGAAAGAATTATATCCGTCTCGTGCCGGGCGACAAGGTGGATGTTGAATTAACGCCTTACGATCTCACGAAAGGGCGTATCAGCTACCGCCAAAAAGATTAATTTTAATCGAAAGCGAGAAAAACCATTCGCAGATTTCGCATCTGCGAGTTGGTACGATGCTTTCAGAAAGGTAATTTTCAATACATGAAAGTTCGTGCTAGTGTAAAGAAAATCAGCCCTGATGATATCATTGTGCGCCGCAAAGGTGTACTACGTATCATTAATAAGAAGAAACCTAAGAACAAGCAAAGGCAGGGTTAAGCATGGCAAGAATCGCCGGTGTTACCATTCCTAGCGAAAAGCAAGTCTGGATTGGCTTGACTTACGTTTACGGTATCGGTCGCACCACTAGCAAAGCCATCCTTGCGGCGGCTAAAATCGAGCCGACCACTCGGGTGAAAGATCTCACCGAGGCTCAGGAACAGAAACTTAACGATATTATTTCTAGTAAATATTCCGTTGAGGGTGACCTAAAGCGCCTCGTGACAAACAATATCAAACGTATCAAGGATATCAATTCCTACAAGGGGCTCCGCCACAAGGCAGGTTTACCAGTCAACGGTCAGCGCACCCGCACGAATGCGCGCACACGCAAAGGTAAAGCTATCGCAGTTGGCGGCGCTCAACCAAAAGCAGCAAGTAAAACTTAAGGAGTTAATATGGCAGAAGATACTACAGTCAAAACAGCTCCTGAAGTGGAGCAAAAAGCCCCAAAAGCTAAAGGCAAAAAAGGCAAACGCATTGTTCAAGCTGGTGAAGTTCATATTCAAGCCACCTTCAACAATACCATCGTAAGCGTTACGGATAAGAAAGGCGAAATTATCGCTGCTTCTTCCGCCGGCGCCAATGGCTTCCGCGGTTCCAAAAAAGGCACCGCATATGCAGCTCAAATCGCCGCAGAAAAAGTTGCCGAAATCGCTAAGCGCGATCATGGCATGAATAGCGTTGACGTCTACGTCAAGGGTATTGGCCTCGGCCGCGACAGCGCAATTCGCGCTTTTAGCACTATGGGCATTTCTATCAACAGCATCACGGACAAAACCCCAATTCCACACGGTGGTTGCCGTCCTAAGGGAGAAAGGAAACCATAATGGCACGCGATATTTCACCAATTGGCAAACAATCTCGCCGTGAAGGTTATGCACTTGCTCCAAAAGCGCAAAAAATCATGGCAAAAAAGACCGGAATTCCAGGTCAGCACGCCGACATGCGCGTTCGTGGCGGTAGTCTATACTTGACTCAGCTCCGCGAAAAGCAAAAAGTACGCCGCATCTACGGCCTACTAGAGAAACAATTCGCTAAACTCATGCGCGAAGCACAACGCTCTGAAGGAATGACGGGCGAAAAGCTACTCGAATATCTCGAGCGCCGCGCAGATAACGTTGTTTACCGCGCTGGCTTTGCGACTACTCGTCGCGCTGCACGCCAGCTAGTTTCACATGGACATTTCACACTCAATGGTAAGCGCGTCGATATTCCATCGATCCGCCTTGGTGCCGGAGACGTACTAGAAGTTCGTCCAAAATCAAAGAAAAATACTTACTTTAACAACCTTGAAAACATTATCGGCGCAGCTAGCCAGACCCCACTTTCATGGATGAAGGCAGATGCAAAGAAAATGAAAATCGAAATCACAGGTACACCAAAGCGTGAAGAAGCAGAGGTGGGCATCAACGAACAATTAATCGTCGAGTATTACTCACGTTAAAGGAGAACTATGACAAAAGTTATTCACGAAGCAGAACTAGCAGAAATCAAGGACCTTGGTGAGAACAGTTCAAGCTTTGTTATCAAGCCACTATATTACGGCTACGGTAACACACTTGGTAACTCCCTCCGTCGTGTTCTTCTATCCAGCATTAAAGGTGCGGCCATCACTGCTTTTCGCATTGAAGGCACTACGCACGAATTTTCAGCAATCCCAGGCATCGTCGAAGATACAGTAGACATCATGCTTAATCTAAAAAACATTCATGTCAAATCACATTCCGATGCCCCAGTTGAAATCCATCTCGAAAAGAAAGGTACGGGTACCGTTCTTGCTGGCGATATTAAACTCCCAGCAGAGATTGAAATTGCCAACCCACAGCAGGTTATCTGCAATATCGATGATCCAAAATTCACCCTCAAGATGGATATGGTCGTCGATACCGGACGCGGCTATCTAAGTATAGAGCAGTCCAGCGAAGATCGTGTTCATAGCGACATGATTGCGCTAGATGCTGTATTTACGCCAGTACTTCGCGTTCGCTACAACGCAGAAAACACTCGCGTTGGCCAAGACACCAACCTACAACAGCTCACACTAACGATTGACACTGACGGTACTATTACCCCACGTGAGGCTTTCGAAGAAGCTGCCGCCATCTTGGTCAACCAATATAAGGCGCTCGCCGGTAGCACTACCGTCGAAACCGCCCCAGCTCCAACTGCGAGCAAAACCGAAGACGAATCGGGCCTCATGCTTCCAATCGAAGACCTCGGCCTATCCGCACGCACTGCGAATGCTCTTCTCAATAACGACATTCACACCGTACGCGATCTCGTCGTATTATCAGAAAGCGACCTCAAAGAGCTTAAAGGCTTTGGTGCTAAAGCGCTCGATGAAGTTCGCGAGAAATTAACGGAGTTAAAAGTTTAAATGCATCGCCATGGATATAAAGGGCGCAAGTTTGGTCGCGAAACAGACCAACGCACTGCACTAACACGCGGTTTGATGCGCTCCTTGTTTAAGTACAAAGCAATCAATACTACTCTCGCAAAGGCAAAAGAAATTCGTCGCCCTGCAGAGAAATTGATTACTCTCGCGAAGAAAGGCGACTTGGCTTCCCGCCGTCTCGTCATCGCTCGCTTGAATGATCAATTAATTGGCAATGAGCTTTTCGATAATATTGCACCACAAATCAAGCGCAATAGTGGTTATCTCAAGATTGAACGCACCGGTTTCCGCCGCGGCGACAATTCCGAAATGGCAACCATTTCCTTTGTTGATGAAATTAAAGACAAAGCCGAAGAAGCTCCAAAAGCCGAGAAGAAACCAGCCACCAAAAAGGAGGATAAGTAGTTATGAAAACTTATAGCCAAAAAACCTCCGAAATTAGCCGCGAATGGTGGATTATCGACGCTAGCACTTTGCCACTTGGCAAACTCGCCGTCGTTATTGCGGATAAATTGATGGGCAAGTCAAAGGTTACCTATACGCCACATACTGATAACGGTGACTATGTCGTAGTCATCAATGCAAAGAATCTCAAAGTTACCGGCGAAAAGATGACCGATAAGCATTACTATAGCCATTCCGGATTCCCTGGAGGGCTCAAGGATCTTACTCTCGCTGAAGTTATCGAGAAAAATCCAGCTCTTGCTATTGAGCAAGCAGTAAAAGGTATGCTTCCAAAGAATAAACTACAAGCCGATCGCTTAGCTCGCCTCCGCGTCTTTGAGGGCGCAGAGCATGCTCACACGGCACAACAGCCAAAGGAGATTAAATAATGCCAGCTAAGAACGCAAAGTATACTTACGGAAACGGTAGCCGCAAAGCTGCTACTGCTACCGCTCGTCTTTACAAGGGCAAAGGTGAAATCACTATCAATGGCAAGCCAGCTTTAGAATTTTTAAGCGGCAACAAGACCTTGATGGCCGAAATCACTGATCCTCTTGCAATGACGCAAAAGCAAAAAGAATACGACGTTACCATCTTGGTTAAAGGCGGCGGCGTCGCAGGCCAAGTTGACGCTATCAAGTTAGCCATCTCACGCGCACTAGTTATCGAATTCCCAGAATTCCGCCCAGTGCTCAAGAAGGCTGGACTCATGAAGCGCGACCCACGCGAAAAAGAACGCAAGCATTACGGTCTCCGCAGTGCTCGCAAACGCGAACAATTCTCCAAGCGTTAAAGCGCCTCAAAACCAAAGAATCTCCCCAGACAATGGGGAGGTTTTTGTATCTAAAGACTTGAACAAATAACCATAAATATAATAAAATATAGCTAATATGAGGGTCAAAGAGTGGTTTAATAAGAACCTCCGCACTATTGCGATGTTCTTAGGAATATTATTAGCAATATCAATCATAGGAGTGGTAGCCTTAAGGTTTTTCCGTAACGCAAAGCTAGCAGTAATAGCAACTCCCCTAGATGCAACTATCAAAATAAATGGTGCAAAATATCATAATGGCAATCATAAATTCTTCGCCGGCAAGGTAACAGTAGAAATTATTAGAGATGGGTTCGATACCCAAAAATACGAAGTAGAGCTAAAATCGGGGCAAACCGCCACCGTATATGCCGCGCTGTCCCAAAGCGGCGACTACCAATGGTACACAAAACATCCAGAGGACTACGAAGCGCTAAAACTTATCGGCACGAACGAATCAAAAGACTACATCCAAGAAATCGAAAGCTCCAAACAAATCATTTCAGTTTTGCCACTGCACCAAGTCACAATGCTTACAAATGGCAATAACGCACCTGACGGGAAACCATTCTACGAAACCGTTCTTACAAACGGCACATCAGATAAGAACTGTAGAGCAGTTTTCTGTCTCAAACTAAAAGACAATACTGGCAACGATAGTATCGCTAGAAAACTAGTAGAAGACGCAGGGTTTAAGTACGATAACTACGGGATTATCTATGAATAAAAAGATATTATTAGCACTATTCATTATAGTAACGCTGTCAATGGTCGGAAATAATGCCCACGCAAATACCAGCGAGTATATCGACCAATTCGCTCAAAACAGAATCAGATTCTATAAGCCAGACGATTATTGTGGAACTGGCGATATTACTGGTGAATGTGGCGGCGAAATTACGAGCACGGATGTAGAAGGTCGCCTCCGCGAAGTGACCGAGAAATACGGCATCCTTGCCATGAAACTACAAGAAGAAACGGGTGTGCCGTGGGAATTAGTGTTTGCGCAAATGGTACACGAATCAAGCATGGGCCTCTGCACAAACTGCGTAGCCTCACACGTAGAAGAGTTAGGAGGTTTTAACTGGCTCGGTTTATCCTATACAGGTATCGGTTTCTATAATAAACCAGAACCATACGACGCTGGGAAAACAAAATGGTCAATCTATTCGTCAATCGAAAATATGATGGCCGGATACGCCATTGACTTCTTGCGCAACAGACTCTACTCCGACGCCTTTCAATATTCATCAGCAAGCAACTTTGACTTAAAACAGTTCTTTTATGCCGAAATTGCACATTACTGCCCATCGTCAGACGGCTGTAATCACGATAATTATTGGAATGCTATGAAATGGGCTATCGACATCTCGGATGAGGTTGCAAAACAAAAAGGATGGCCAAATTCCGAAGAGTTCGCAAAACAAAAAAATATCCCAGTCGGCGGCAAATACCCAGACGTCAAATCAGACATCCATGAGATTTCAGAGTTTTCGGGCATCGAACCTCACTCGCTCAATATGGAATGCGCCAGTAATAACATTAGCAGTGGCGGAGTAAACGAAGATACCGGCGTTACTGCCGACGGCAATAAAGTTACCTTGGTAGGGGATTCCATCTCCGTGCATGCGAAGAAGGAGCTGCAAGAGGCAATGCCAGGCATCGATATTGACGCTATCAGTGGTTCAATGTGGTCAGGAAAATGGAGAGCAGATAAGCCAGATGGCTTAAGTCGCCTAAAAGGCAAGGGCGACAAAATACGCAGCGTAGTCGTCTTTGCATTGGGCACAAACGACGACGATGTAACTGAGCAAGATTTCAAAGATCTTATAGAAATCGTTGGCACAAAAAGAAAAGTAGTCCTTATGAATTTTTACAACAAAACGGACAGCGGCAAAAACTCGGCCAAGTTTAATGAAAAAAACGAGCATCTTAAGAAATACGCAGCGCGCTACAGCAACATTGTCATCGCAGACTGGCTTGGCCCTGCATCAAAAGACCCAAAGAAGTACATGATGGACCCGCTTCATCCAACTGACGACATCGGGTGCAAACTATTTGCAAAAATTATCGCTCAAGCTGTCAACGGCACAACCGGCAAACAGGCAGTTAGCGCCACTTGGTCAAATGGCTGGGTCACAAGCGGAATTGAAGGATACAAACGTGAAGAAGTAATTGGCAACTATACGCCTGGCGACAGCGAACACCTTAAAGATTTTAAAACTAAAAACCCGAAAGACGGTACTACCTTCGGCCCAAACAAAATTACATTACACAACACCGAAGGTAGCGACGGTGGCGGCACTAGCGGCTTAGCTCTATATGGCCAAAATGGTTTTCCTGCCCACTTTACGATTAACCTAAAAAGCAAAACCGTATTCCAACATCACCCTATCACAAAACCGGCCAATAGCATTGCATCGTACGACTATTCAGCAGGCGTACAGATAGAGATAATCGGTTATTCGACAAAAGCACATGAAAATGACGATTGGTACATATTAGACAAAACCAAATTCACGAAAGAAGAATGGGCATACCTTGCTAAATTATTAGTCGCAATCGGACAAGAAACCGGCATACCAATGGACACTTCGGTCGACTGGGAAAACCCGCAACGCCTAGCAGCCGGTGAAGATTTTGATAGTTATAATGGCATTTTAGCCCATATGCACACACCAGCACCAAACGATCATACTGATACTGGAAATATTTGGCCAATGCTAAAGGAGGCTCTCGACTCCATACAGGCATCTACTAACACAGGTTTTTGTGGCGCACAGGAGAAAGCATGGAGCGGCGATGATTTCCCATGGTGGGATCAATGTGATGAAAAATGGGCAAACACCGATTATGGCGGATGTGGCACAACTTGTTCTTCAGGATGCGGAGTGACCTCCTTCGCTATGATGGCTACCGCCTTGACCGGGAAAGAACATCTTCCAGATGAAGTAACAAAGGTAGCCGGCAGCAAAGGCTTGCATGTTTGCGGTGCTGGTAGTAGCTGGACACTTCCATTAGTACTCGCTCCGGAATACGGGCTAGAAGCCGAAAATATAGACGGCGCCAGCATTGATCAGATTAACGCAAAGTTGCGTAGCGGATACATGATCTGGACCTGCGGCAATGGTTCTAATCCATTCACTGGAGGTGGGCACTGTATCGGTATTCGCGGAATTACTAACGATGGGAAATGGCTGCTAGCTGATTCTAACGGAGAAAAAGGACGCGTCAATAGTATGGAGACCGAGTGGGATCCGTCTAGCGTATATCCAAGGATGAACAACTGTAAGGCTATCAAAGCGAGGTAAAAATGGGAAGCTATAAAGATTGGAAAGATAAAAACCAAGAGCTAATCAACATCATCGTATACGCCGTAGTTAGCGTCGTAATCATTGCAATAATAATATCTATATTAATATATGGCTATAGTCTCACTCAAAATACCGCTATCGTTATTGATATAGCTTCCGGTAAAGAAATAAATGAAAAGAACCTAGGCGCAGTCAACGACTGGAAACTGTCTTTAATCGGCTTCGAAGACATTAGTGCCGATTATGAGCAAGATGCCTATGTAGAAATGATGGAAGTCATTCAAAACTACTTCTCAATCATTCATCCGAAGGGCAAAAAGATTAGCTATCAAAAAGATAGCTGGGTGGCGAACGACGAAATAAAAATGTTTAAAGTAAAAATAGCAGATACATACGATTATACGATTCAAACTAAAGAAGACGAGAACCAGAAAATCAGCCTCATCATCAAAGAAGGTAATTCAAAAATCTACGAGTATACCAGCGGTAAATACGAGCTCAAAAAACAATCACCGACAGCAATCGATAGTTATTTGCCATACGTAGGCAAAACAGACGACGGAAACAGCTACACTGTAATGCGACGCAAGAATGACAAGAAACTAGAGATAGCAGTAGACAGTTGCGGCGATGCAGAAATAAAGGCTAACGCACTGAAGCATTTCCAGGCTTGGCTGGAAAGGAATAATTTTAACGTGTCAGAATTTAGCTTTATAATGCCAAACTATTGCGACTCGAACAGTGGAGAATAATCCAAACAAGGGCGTATGAACTATTTTATATTGTTACTAAAACAATTCGCAGCAGGCCTACCATCAAACTGCATTAACACTTTATTTTTTGGGCAAGTCTGCGACGATTGTCACGGTAGCTCTATCTTTAAAATTCTCTCATTTGTCATTAGTACGTTCACTATCGGAATTGGACTACTTGCGACCATTGGCTTAATCCATGGCGCAATCTTAATCATGACATCCAGAGACCAATCAGATAGAAAATCTAAAGGCATAAAACGCATCATCGAAACAATAATCGGCATACTACTATATGCAACGCTAGCAATTTCTATATCGATGTTTATCCCGGGCGGAGATCTAAATGCAATTTTAAACCCCCAAGAATCAACAGAAGGCTGTACTGAAGCTGGCTCACGGGTAGTCGGAGATGGCACAATAGACTTAAGCCAGCCCAGCGACGACCAGAATGGCGGCAGCTCAACCTGGGGGAATAGCGGCGGCGGCCAGGGCGGCAACCAAGGCGGAAACACTGGCGGAGGGAACGAGGCAACGCAGACCGATAAGCCTATCGGGCCGCTTACGAAGGACTCCGATAAAATCCAATGCGACCCCAGAACAAAGTTCTACAAAACTTACGACAAAGCACATGTTAACGGCAAATTGGTAAAAATAAACCTTTGCTCCATACCAAACATAAATGGAGACGTATACGTAAACTCGCGCGTATCTGGAGCATACTACGCTCTTGCGGAGGCCTACAAAAAAGAATATGGGCAACAGCTTAGCGCCAGCCAATCGTTCCGTTCATACGAAAAACAACAAGAACTCTATAACGAATATAAAAACAACGGCGGACAATACGCTGCAAAACCAGGCGAATCACCACACGAAGGTGGCTTAGCAATAGACTTTAGCATCCCGAAAGGCGATACCAACAATGGCAAAAAGTCAACCTGCGCCTCCACCCAAGATTGGGGCAATGTTACGGACAATCAATCTCCAAATCGCTGGCACTATTCGATTACATCACATTGGTTCTGCGACAATCTAAAGAACTATGGCATGCAAAGACCGGTTAAATCAGAAGTTTGGCACGTTAATCCTACGACGAACTACTTTTAGGAGAAAAAATGGATAACAATAGCAAAAGACCAAATCAAGAGTTTATTCAAAATTTCATAAATAACAGTGCCAACTATACGCAGACACAACAACAAAAGCAGAAGAAACCAATAAAGAAGAAGCTGATAATTGCCGGAGCGATAATACTGTTATTCGTCTTCGTATTTGCAGCAAGAGCCGCAATTAGATCAAAGAACGGAAATGCCGTTATTGGAGATACGGCAATCTTGAATGTTAGGCTAATCCCCACAAGCGCCAGCGTTGAAATAAATGGCATAAGCTACACGAACGGCACTCATCGTTTACCGTCAGGCAAATGTCACGCCGTCATAACGGCTGAAGGCTTTATACAGAAAGAATTGGATTTTGAGTTAGTCGGAAACGCAAACTCATATTTATTGCAGTATCTGTTGCCAGATACAGGAGCCTACACAGAAGAAGAATACGACTTACTTAGATTTATCACAAGAGACCAAACAATCGAAAAGATGCTCAACGAGTATATGATCGATAAGGATAAAGACTATGAGTTTCCTTCGGAAAGAAATAGTATTTTTGCCGGCGTCACAAGAATCGCCGCTAAAGGCTATTCCGACTATGCTAACAAGGTAATACGCCAAACAGTCTCCGCATTCTTCTATTATCTACTCCCAGAAGTACACGATTATCAAGATATTAAATATAAAGCGGACGGAAGTTTTACGGTATTGCTAAGAAATAGCACAACAAGCTATTCGATATCCTTCGTATCAACTTACAAGAACGGCGTAACGGGGGAAAAAGAGATAAATGGAATTCGTATTAAAGAGACAGGGCAGCCATTCGTAATATTCGAATATTACGGTCAATTTACGTTCGACTATAGTAATCTAGAACCAATTATCGACAAAGTCGACAAAGACGACGAAAGAATCGATACCCAAGGTGGTATATCGGACAAATAATTTTACATTTTTTGAGGAAAGACAGATGAGGATTATCGAAAAACTAAGTACGCCGCTAAGCAAAGAGAGTGGCCCAGAGCAGAAAAAAGAACGCAAGCCAGGCTTTATGGAGGCTATCGGTGCGGCCCTATTGAAAAATATCGCATATCAAGACAAAATCTCTCCCGAGCTGTCCAAAGCCGAAAACGAATTCCATAAACGAAGAGGCGAAAAAGATCCGTTAGCCGCAAAAATGAAAAATACTGAGCGTAAGATATACGTCCACCTAGACTCCATTAGAAGAGCAATAGAGGCGGGCGGTAGCGAAGTAGAGCTTTCGGTTTTGGATGAGATAGTTGACGGGAATCCAGATCTCGGCATGCCGGGCATAAATATCACTAAGATAGGCGACATCCCGAATAGCTATTGGGAATCTCAGGCGCAGATTTCAAGAGACCGCGATGGCTACCTGGGGGGAATAACACGAATCGACAAAATCAATTTGCAGAAAGATATCGCCGAAAGGCAACAGCAATCCATCGAATCTTGGCTGGCATATCTTCGAGACGAGTCGTGTACGTATCCGACTTGGTTTAAGTTGTATACTCTCGACGGAATATCCAAGATGGGAGTGTATAGCAGTAAAAAACAACTCTTCGCTAAGCGCGACCGAGGCACTGTCGCCCCCTACCCACACTTCGATCAAAGAGCACTAGATAAAGTCTATGACGCTATTGTCAGTGTCTATGATCCAAAGTCGCACGATATCGAGGCAACCGACGGCGCAGGCAGGCCAGATAAAAATCTTATAGCTTTAATAAAAAGTGGCAACTTCAATAAATTATATTCAAAGTTTTTACTAGAAACTCGCCACATTGTAGATGTTCCTAAAAACGCAGAAGAGGTGCGTGGCAGATGGGTCGAATATGGCCCAGGTGATGAAGATAGGCTTGCTATGGCCGCAGATGGCACACCGTGGTGCATCGCAAGTCCTCAGGTAGCTTCCAATTATTTAGATCACGGCGATTCGAGTAGCAAACGAAGTTATCGCGAACAAGGCGAGGAAAATAAAAATCGTTTTATATTGCTGCATCTAATTGATTCAACGACAGGAAACGAATCCGACACGGCATGCGCATCGATAAGAATTGGCAACGACGGAAAAGTAGCCGAAATTTCCGGCCTAAAAGACGGCCAGGGGTTAGACGATCCATTATTGCAATTTGTCGAGAAAAAAGTTAAAGAACTCCCGGGAGGAAGTGATTTTCTTGAACACTTCATGCAAAACCGAAAAATAATTGCTATTGACCATAAATGGCAACATGGCGAGAATTTAAGCGAAGAAGAAATCACGTTTATTGAACAGTGCGCTCATAGTGAAAAAGATGGTCGATTAAGTTTTTTAAAAGAGATAACATCAAAAAAACATGGAGCCAGCATCGATCTTGATGCATATATCCAATCAAGATATACGCCACGAGACCATATAGAAGCGTACCTAGATGGACTAGTTTTGCACGGAGCAAGTATAGACGTAGTTGCGCAAAAATTAAGCTATGAACAAATTATTAAGAATATAGATAAATTAACCAGTTATGGTGCCAGTATAGATATTCAAGAAATTGCGACGAAAATACATCCAGAAACAATGCTCGAATATTTAGATAGCTTCGTCTCTCACGGCGTTAGTATTGATACCCTCATTTCAAGAATGGAACCAAGGCAGATAATCGACAATTTGGATAGACTAATAGATGAATATCACGCAAAGTTAGATATCGATACTCTAATCGATCAAGCAAATGAATCTTCTATTCAGTCAAATCTTAGACCCCTAGTCCACTACGGCGCTGACATAAATAAAATAACACAAAAAATATCACCAGAAGCAATAGCTAGAGAGATAAATTTCCTAAAAAGATATGGTGCAAATATAGATATCAGCAAACTCATAGAAGAGGCGGATCTTCAGATATTAGATAGAACGACGATTCAACAACTATTGACCAACGGCGCAAACGCAGATGAAATATCAGCAAAGCTTGGCCGAGCTAAAATTCAACGACATCTAGACATTCTAATTATTCACGGTGCAAATATCGACACGCTAATGAGTTTAGCATCGGTAGACGCTTACGTTATATCTTCTACTATCATATCTAACCTAGACGCAATTCTTGCGAATGGAGGCAACATAAACTATTTGATCGAAAAACTAGCCAGCTGGGATATATGCAAAAATCTCGAAAAACTTCTCTCGTCTGGCGCAAATGTAGATACTATTCTCGAATCATTAGATTCAGAAGACATAGCCGAGAATTTTGACCTACTTGCAGCTCACGGCGGCAATAGAAGTGAAATGTTGAAATTAGCCTACGACAGTGAAGAGGAGTAATAGATTAAACTTCCTGACAATACCAGTAGCCTCGTTCCATAAAACGAACTACTGCTATATCGGTACGATGTCCGGTATTTATAAATTGAATCGTATCGCTGCTCAAATCAGGACATTTAGAGCCAACTACTACTGAAACCACATCATGATAAGCCACACCATTATTGTCTATTCTGTACCTCAGAGAAGTACGATTCTTTTCTATTAAATTGCGCACAGCCACAACCTTAGTTACGTTACCCGGGTCAAGATCCACGAGATAGCGTTTTAGGGGCTGACTAGGCAACACGGCCACCCAGTTACCGTACTCATCAGAGCTAAGAATATTGCTACCACTTCCAGAATCTGGCGGGGCTTTACCATGATTATTCTTTGTGTAGTTTTTTACCGCCGCAATAATAATTGCTACATCCGCACGTCTCTGCGTATCGCGTTGAGCGGCTTGAAGAGCGGGAAGGGCAATGAATACCATTAAAAAGACAAGTCCCGCAATAGCTAGGACCAAAACTACTTCAATAATAGTAAAACCCTTATTATGCCTATTAACCATAAGTTAATTATAGCACTATAAATGGATTATGCCGCCGCGGGGTTTTTATAATAGTCGTAATATCTATTTCTTCCAGAACCTTATTTCAACAGACAAAAAGCGCCTTAAATGAGGCTATTTATCAAAAAATGGTGGGCCTTAGTTCGCGAAGATAGAACCATAGTTTTTCTCGGCCTTTTTCACGCTAAAACGCTGGCAGTAAAGTGTGCTGATAATATCTAAACGCAAACATAAAAAAATAATCTGTAATTCTGGACTTTTCCAAGTTCAAAGTTACAGATTGTCCATGTATCTACACGATTAATTACTTTTTTCTTCTACAGTATATGTATCTCTCCTGATAGAAATATCAAATATTGTTTTTTGACCATCAGGCGACTCTAGTATAAACTCAGTTTTACCGGCTTTCTTAAATTCTGCATGAACTTTCCAATCTTCAATGCCACTTTCATATCTGATACTTAATTCACCATATTTATTATCAGTAAGATAAACTTTATAATTATCATCAAACTTATATTTTTCGCCATTGAATAATATATCCGTACTATATACT
>JAEETK010000043.1 GCA_016290315.1 Candidatus Saccharimonadota bacterium
ACTGAAATGGGCCGTAGCGGTAAGGCACACGCGAAACGCCGGGCATCCGAGCAGATGGCGCGTTTTTGTAAAAAATTTCTCATTTGTTTAATGTTGTTAAAAATGTTAAAGGGGGCGGTCGTTTTTTAACACTCCCTACCCCGGTTGAACCTCGCCCATCCCTTTCTCCATGCGTGAGAGGTTTTTTGGGGCTGTGGGGGTAAGCCGGTTTTAGTTAGTACGATTTTGAATTATGGAAAAAAGACGTAGAAAAAGCAAGGCCGACGTTTCGGTTATGGCCGTTGAAGAAATACAACTGCAAAGCCTGGACTTTGGCGACGTTGGGTTAGAGTTGAAAGACCTTAACCTAAATTTCTTTGACGTGAACGGGAAACAAAAGTATTCAGAGGAAACCCGCTACCTGAAACCGAAAGTGTACGTTAAGCCCAAAGGGTTTTACGCCTACGAAAACGCGGTCAAACTTGCCCGTGAATTGCGGTTAGACTTTGGAGATCGTGCCGACGTAGTGGTTAATGGCAGTTTCATTTTTGGCGACTTTATAGAAGCCTATTTGATAGCACAGAAAGCCGTCTGCAAACGTATGATAGTATCTACGCTTTCGCTATCAGAAAACAACGTCGATAGTTTTCATAACCTGATGGCTAAAGGTTGGATAGAGCGGTTAGACTTAGTGATTAGCCACTATTTCTATAGCCACGAAAGATATAAGTTAATACCCTACGTCTACAAGCGTTTGGATATAGACGATAAATTTCAAATGGCCGTCGCTTTCGTTCATACCAAGGTGATAGCCTTTGAGACACGCGGAGGCCGTAAGATAGTGATACACGGTAGCGCGAATTTGCGCAGCAGCGGTAACGTGGAGGCTTTCACCATCGAAGAAAACCCGGAGTTATACGATTTCTACGTAGGCATCTACGACGGTATAATAGAGCGGTATGCCACCGTTAATAAAGTTTCTAATCGCCGGGAACTTTGGCAGGAGATAGGAGGCGAAAAGTCTAACAAAAAAAATCCGTAAACGCTATGAGCAACCAAGCAGGAAACGGGCACACCGGCAGTGGTGGGAGCGGCGGCAGCGCAGCGTCAAATCGTTACGACGATATGCCGTTTGCCGCGCCGTCAGGAGGCGGCGACGTGCCGTTTTAATCCGGGGAGCGGGCCTAATACGCCCGCACCCTTAATAGTTGAATAAGTAGCAAAATATAATTGATATGGCGAAACGAAAGATGAACCCTAATAGTTTGGCAAATTTGGAGAAGCGCAAGCCTTTTCAGAAAGGCCAGATTACCAACCCGAAAGGCAGACCCCGAAACCGCGTACCTGAATATCGGGAAAAACTTATGGGGCCTGATAAGGCCAAGGCGTTTCAGGGTATTAGCCGCGATGAATATTTTTCGTGGTACGAAACCCTGTTAGCCCTGAATATTGACGAATTGAAAGACTTAGAGAGCAACGCCGAAGTACCGATGTTTGTAAAGACCTACGCCCGCGCAATGGTAGCCGATATGAACGCCGGGCGCACTACGACGGTGGATAAGATGGTAGACCGCATAAATAACCGTTCAGAGCAAAACAGAGCCAAGGAAAGCGGCAGCGTAGATTTGGCCTACGACAGCGGAACGGCAGAGGCTACGGCGGCTATACAGAAGCGTATCGGGTATAAAAAGCAGTATATTGTTAAGTTGCTCAAAAAGCAAGGCAAATACACGTCTGAAATGGCTTTGCAAGCCACCATTACGGCGCAACTCATGGTAAGGACTGAAATACTTGCAGAGGAAATTTTTAGTTGTGGCCACAAAGCCGTAAACGTAGAGATTTCCCGCGAGGGTAACAACCGCGAGAGTATCAGCCCCAAGGAAAAACTATACTTAGACCTGACAACGCAGACGCAAAAGGCGTTGAGGGCTTTAGGTATGAATACCGATAGCAAAGACCGTAAGCCAACGGAAAGCGACGGCCTTACTAAACTCATGGAAGAATTTTCTAACGATAACGACGATTAAGTATGAAGAAAATATATATTAGCGGCCCGATTAGCGGATTAGACCGCAGCGAGTATTTGGCACGGTTTGCCAAGGCCGAAAGCCTGTTGGCCGATAACGGCTACCGGGTAGTGAATCCCTGTAAGTTTTTGGTTTGCCGTTGGCAATGGCTTTACAGGTTGGTAGGTTACAACGC
Source organism: Candidatus Saccharimonadota bacterium (assembly GCA_016290315.1). Classification (GTDB taxonomy): domain Bacteria; phylum Patescibacteriota; class Saccharimonadia; order Saccharimonadales; family Saccharimonadaceae; genus UBA2834. The sequence goes on from JAEETK010000043.1 coordinate 2,182, forward strand.
CGCATTATGCTACGACCTTTGGCAGCTTTCCCGTTGCGATTACATCTACCTTTTGCCCGGTTGGAAAGACAGCAAAGGCGCAACTATCGAAAGTTTCTTTGCATGGCATATTGGCGTTTACCGCCTGACTGAAAAGGAGCGTAAGCCGGTAGACCTGAAAATGGCAAAGTGGATAGCCCGGCGCGAAAAGGGCGAAGTACCCGCGCCTACCCACGTACTGACACCTGAAAGAAAATAAGATTATGACACAGGAAGAGAAAGCCAAGAAAAGGCAATTAAAAGACGAAGTAGCCGCCGAGTTACAGGCTAACCGCGACAATTACCTTACCCGCTATAGTTATGCGCTTACAGAGACCGACAAGCGTATGACAGACTACGTTTTGAGCGTTATAGATAATCCCGACGGCCATAACCTCTACGAGTTATTGAAGATACGCCGGTTTTTCCAAATGCTCGATAAGTGGGTTTGGAAGCCCAAGCGCGTAAAGAAGAAAATCAGGCTTTACGAGAAATTGAAGTTTAGCGGAACGTCCGGGCGTAGGCGTTACAAACTAACGCCGGTGCAAGTCTTTCAGATGGCTAATATTTTCGGCTTTGCCCGTCCTGATGGCCGTAGGCTTATCCGTATCGTCTACATATTCGTACCGCGAAAATTCAGTAAAACGACCTTTGCGGCGTTTTTGGCCGTTGACGATATGCTGTTTGGTGACTATAACGCAGAAGCCTACGTAGGGGCCAACTCTTACGACCAGGCGAAAAAATGCTTTAACGAAGTCAGGCATATAATGTTTGATTTAGACCCGCGCCAAAGGCATTTCAGAATTAACCGTGAAACGGTGACGTTTAGAGACCGGGGCCGGGAGAGTTTAGCACAGTGCCTTACGTCCAACGCGCAGACCAAAGACGGCCTGTTTGCATCGTTGGCCATTATAGATGAATATTCACAGGCGAGAGACACGGCCAACAAGTCAGGCGCAGACTTAAAGAATACGCTTACGTCCTCTATGGGGCCACGCCGTAACCCGCTAACGGTTATCATTACGACGGCCAGCGACGTAATAGAGGGGCCGTGCTACAATGAATTGGAGGGCGTTAAGAAGATATTGGAGGGCGAGGGCGAAAACGATTATATGTTTGCCGATTTGTTTATGCCCGACGTAGACGATGAAGAGGGCGACCCGGCCACATGGTCAAAGGTGCAGCCGCATTTGGGTATTACGGTGCAAGATGATTACTACGAAATAGAATGGAAGAACGCCCAACTATCAGCCGAAAATATGTTGGTTTTCCGTACCAAGTTGCTTAACATATTTACCATTAACGAGGTTAAAACGTGGTTTGGCTTTGAAGATGCTAACGACCTGTTGGGCGACTTTGATATAGACCACGTAACCGGGCATCCTGATTGCGCCGTAGCCTTTGACCTATCCGTGCATGATGATTTCAGCGCAGTATCTTATACCGTCTATTCCAAGGAAACAAAGCGTTTCTATTGCCACACAGACTACTATTTTCCCATTGGCGCGTTAAAGGGGCATCCCAACGAACAACTATACCGTATTTGGCACGAAGCGGGCCACCTGATATTTACCAAGGGAAAGCGCATAGACGTTAGACGTATTGCCGACGATATTATACGGCGTACTAAGTTGGTTAAGATTATCCGCATAGGCTACGACGGATATAAGGCAAAGGACTTAGTTAATATCCTATCTACCGCCGGAGCGTCCGGGGTGCTGATACCTTACGGCCAGACCTACGGCAATTTCAATCTACCCGTAGAATCGTTTGAAATGTTAGCCTACGCAGAACCGGCGCAGATAGTCTTTAACAATAACCCTATTAACGTCTATTGCCTGACTAATTGCGTTATAGACGAAGATAGGTTGGAAAACAAAAAGCCTTTGAAGATTTCGCAGTACCGCAAAATAGACGGTACAATAACTATGCTAATGACTTTAGGGCAACTTTATTCTTACGAGCGATAACAGGAACGGCGGGCATCTAACCCGCCGTCTTTAATCGTCTATTTCGTAGCCCCGTTGGTTTAGTACCTTTTTGGCTTTGCCTTTGATGGCCTTATAAACGCCGTCTTTGCGTTTAACGACAAGTCCGAGGCTTTCCAACTTTAGTAGTATTTGGTCAATATACCAAGTTGGCAAGTTCTTACAAAAATCCCTTTCCGCTAATTCTTGCAGGGTGCAGGGAATCCAATACAGGGAGGCCAGCACGTCGTAACGATATTGCAGTAACTCACTACTCATACGCGCCTATTGTTGGCAGTCGCAAAGGTTTGCTTTGCGCTGATATTCCGAAGCCCGGTAGTCTAATTCGTCGGCGATTTCCTCTAAAGGTACGTCGCTAAATTCGTCTAACACGGCATCCAATCTTTGCCTTAATTCGTCTATCCTTTTCATACGCCTGTAATTTTAAGTGGTTTGCCACAATGCGGGCAGCTTATAGTAACGCCCGTAGCCGGTATAACGTCGGCAGGGCTAACGAGTAATTGCCAAACGGGTACGTCCAAGGCTACCGCCATTTTTTCGAGTGTTACGGTAGTCAGGGAATCGGCTTTAAGCATTTGTTTGACCGCTGACAGGCTTACACCCATTTTGTCGGCCAAATCCTGTTGTTTCAGGTGCTTTTCTTTCAATACGGCTTTTATCCTCATAAATCTACGAATTTTTGAATTTTGGTGCAAAAATACGGCTTTTTTCTCAAAGTATAGTGTTTTCTATACTAAATAATGTTAATAGATAGTATTTTCTTACTTAAAAGTTTGGTAGAGTACAGAAAAAACTATACCTTTGCAGCAGATTAAACAATTAAGCCCTACGGCAACACGGTTAAGCCGGTAGATATGACAGAGAAAAGAACCTCAATCGTTGAGCAGTTAGAGAGCGCAAAGGTCGCTATCGGCGAGAAGTTAGGCAGCAAAGGTTACGTAGTGGCCG
>JAEETK010000044.1 GCA_016290315.1 Candidatus Saccharimonadota bacterium
ACAATATATAGGAGTACTGTCGGAGGTAATACGTACGCAATAGCTTTAGATAATTATGAGGCAGAATTGCAACCACCCTTATCTACACTTATATACTTTTTCCGAAATGCCGACGGAGTTATAGTAAAACTCTAAAAACCTCGCTATCTTATGTGGCCGCCCATTCTCGCGAATCATTGAGTCTTGTCTGGTATCTATATGTAATAGGTAAACAAATAATACCCTATTGGTATTTTCCTCTTGGTGGGGTTTAATTCACCAGGTATTAACATTGTATAGGGAGGATATAAAGGATGGAATATTGTATATATAAAAGGAAAGCCCCGCTCGATATTAATGAGCGGGGCATTACAAATGGGACTATATGAGGTTTCAATTAGCTACAGGATGGAGGCTATAAAGTGCTTTGGGAAGATCGTCGCGTCTTTCCATACCGCTTTTTAACCTGGTTGCTCTCATCTCTTCGCAGTCTATTTGCTAGGAGACTTCAACTTCAGTGAGTATCATCTACCATCAATTCTGATGATAGTTCTATTATGGCGCATATGTTGCAAAGGCGCTGAACGGTCTACGTGGGACTATTTGTGCGGTAGAAGCTTGACAAAAACGGAAATATATGATACCATAATAATATTTAAGGATACTTAAGGTTCATTTATGAAAAGGAGGCACCATGGGCAGAATCTTTCAGAGTCTCACAATGGCTGATACGATAACTGATTATGCGTTAAAAATATGCGTAAACAAAGAAAATCGCGTACTCCCCGGCACATACGGCGTAATAACTGCTTTGCTCAGAGAGGGAAAAGCGTTTGATTACTTGTATATCTTGGACGATTTCGAAATCACCGCGGAGCGAATATATAAAATGTATTCATTCTGTTGCGATAAGGATTTCGAGAGGTTCAAGCTTTGCTTGCGGATGATCCGAGATGGCGAGTTCGACAAGAGATCAGTGAAGGCAAATCTGATTGCGGATATGCCTTTGCCGTTCATCAATGACTCGGTACCGATTCCGGACGACACGAGCGCAGCGTGGTCAGAATGGTGCGCAAAGCAAAAGGAGCTATTCGTAGCTACCGGAGATAATTAACCTAAGATATGCCGCCAGTAATAACGCTGGCGGCTTTTTCGATTTAAAGAACAACGACTGCAACAAAAAGCGCCATCTCCTGCAAAGATGGCGCAAAGGTGCTGAACGGTCTACGGACTCTTATGCTAATTTGGGGATTTAATAGCCGAAATTATAGAAGTAAATTATAATTTCTGACATGTTTTTTGTTGCAAAAATGACATAAAAAATACCCCTCTATTTTTGCAAGGGATTTAACAGGTATTTACAGATTGCGATATAGTCAAAAACTATTTTATAAATCTTCTGGTGGGGGCAGCTGGGTTCGAACCAGCGACCAATCGGTTATGAGCCGACTGCTCTAACCACTGAGCTATGCCCCCGTGAATAGAAGTATACCATACCTTGAGATAAAAAATCACTAACTAGAGCTATTGTTACCCCCGTGGCAATCGTCTGATGCGGATTGACGTAAAAACGTTAGTGCTATAATAACAACATGTGGCTAAGGGTCCAAACATTTTTTCGTAAGATACGTTACTATGCAAAAAAGGATATTTTTACACTCCGAAATATAATTACGGTGATCGCGGTACTTATCTGTTTTTATTGGGCGTGGGGTGCGATTAATTCGACTACTCGTAACTGGAACCTTGAAGAAAAACTCAAGAGCAAACAACTTGAAGCCGCAAAGACCAAAATCGAAGTAGATAAATATCGGCTTGAGCAACAATATTTTGAGACTGATGAATATAAAGAATTAATGGCGCGAATGAAACTTGGCAAGAAAGCCGAAGGGGAGACGATGGTGATTTTACCAGAGAACTCTGAAAATGCGCGCACGAAATACCTCGAAAAAGAGTTGGAGGAATCCGAGTATCGTAGTAACTTTTCCCAATGGCTTGACTTTTTGTTTGGATAAGCGTAAAATAACTAAGTATCATCGCGGGGTAGAGCAGCCTGGTAGCTCGTCTGGCCCATAACCAGAAGGTCGTTGGTTCAAATCCAACCCCCGCCACCAGAATATAAAAAGAACGGCTTTTGGCCGATTTTTTATTATGTATATGTTACAATAGACTAAGCATGAGCAAGAAGCGTGGCTTTACTATAATAGAAGTAGTACTAGTATTAGCTATTGCTGGCCTTATTTTTATGATGGTATTTATTGCGCTGCCGTCACTTCGACGTGCTCAGCGCGATACGCAACGCAAAAACAATTTGAGCTCTATCGTTGCATCGATGAATGATTGGTATAAGCATAACTCTAAAAGTGTTACTGATGTTTTTGGTAATAGAAATTCTTCTAATGGCTTTTGTACTTTTTATAAACGTTATGTTGGCGACGAGCTGAAAGACCCACGAACGGGAGAACCGTATAAGGTAGCACTTTGGAATTCGACTAATGTTACTAATTGTAAAAATGGAAAAACATATAATCGCGGAGAATTTGACGAAGAAGTTAGCGGCACGCGCCCGGATCTTGGCAAGAATGACGCTTGGGCGAAAATGGAAGTAGGCGACATTCAGTACAATGATGGTGCCATATGCGATGGCGAGTATTTTAGTGACGATATTGGCAGAAGTAAGTCTAATGGATATAAGATTTTTGCTTTTCGTATTAAACTAGAAAACGGCTCAACTCTCTGTATGGATAATGGCTATCAACGATAATGGTTAGATTAATCTATAGCCTTTCGCAGGCTTCTCGAATTAGGGCGTTCCAATCGTTTGCCAGATGCGGCACGAGTGCTATATTGTCGGCAGTTAAATCATAACAGAGTGCAAAAGCTAGTTCCTGCGCTACGATTCCGGCATTCGGGGCAACAACGGTTGCGCCTAACAGTTTATTTGTCTTCTTTGCGACAATCAATTTAATGAATCCGTTATGCGTATCGGAAATATTTGCTTTCATAACTCCATCGAGTGGGACAACGACTTTTGTGATTTTCTTGTCCGAACGCAAACAGTCGTCCTCAGTCTCGCCAACTTGTGCGACCTCTGGGAAAGTATCTGTTACTCGGATGACGCCACGATAGTCTGCAATCGCCTTTGATCTACCAATAATATGCATCGCTGCGACACGCGCATCAATTTCGGCTTTCTCGGTCGAACTGTGCCCACCAACTACATCGCCAGCAGCATAGATGTGTTTTTGAGATGTGCGCATCGTTATGTCTACGCTAATTCCGCTACGATTAAACTTCACGCCGGCATTTTCGAGGCCAATATCAACATTTGGGGCACTTCCCGTGCACATTAGTACTTCGTCTACGCGAACCGATTTTTCCTGACCGCCACGCAAGAATATAACTCGTTTGGCCTGGCCGTCTTTTTCGAGAGCGATTACGCGCGACTGTGTTAACACTTTAACTTTATCTTTATTGAAGACGTAATCCATTACCTGACCGACTTCCTCATCTTCACGTGGCAAGAGGCGGCCGGCGATATCAGCAATTATAACTTCAGTACCGAGTGTGGCAAAGTATTGCGCTAGTTCGCAACCGGTTGAGCCGGCACCAATAATAAATAAGCTTTTTGGCGGACGTATGATGTTTAAGACATCTTCCGGTAGCCAATAATCAACATTCTCGGGAATCTTAATGCCAGTATCTAAGACAGACGCACCTGTGGCAATGAGATAGTTCTTTGCTTGAATTATTTCATCATTAACGGCAAGCTCCTTCTTTGAAATAAAACGCGCTTTACCTTTTATGCAAGTAATATTACTTGCCTCAAAAATTGCTTTGCTATTTGCTTTTGCTCGTCGCATAGCGACGTTCTTCCAATTATTAACCGTTGGATAGTTGTAGCGTAAACCGTTGCTCGAAATACCGAATTTGCCACCGTCTAGGGCCTTTTTATAGATTTGGGACGCATGAAAAAGTGCGCCAAAAGGCACATTGCTTGAATTCAGGCTAGATCCGCCCCATTTATTTGCTTCAATCAAGACTACGCGTCGTCCTGATTCGGCTGCAATTAAGGCCGCTTTACCGCCTGCGTCGCCACTACCGATGACGGCCAGGTCATAATCGAAACGCTTACTCATCTTATATTATTTTATCATGATTTTGATAAGCAAAAGCGATATCAGGACTAACCTCATCTAACTCTTTGCAGATGAAAATCATCAAGTCGTCTTCAGTTACAATATCCTTATCTTCAATCCACTTGTCGGTCGCATTAGCAATGCGCTCAGATATTTGGTTTGCCCAACCCTCTGGGAGCCGCAAAGCGCGTGCATGTCTAAGTATGCTTTCTTTTACGCCATCGTGCGTATATTCATATGTGACCCGCTTCTTTGCCATTTACATTACCCAAAATGCAATTAAGAATATTGCCAATACTGCAAAACCACTACCAGAGAAGAATTTTGCAAAACGCTTATTTTTAATGCGCCATTTTTGTGCCGCAATTATATTCTTGCCAGTCTTAATATTAATTTTCAGAGCTACCATTGGTATCGATATGATAGCAATATAGATAAGTACAGCTAGAAGTGGCAACTTCACGTTTAATAGGCAATTTGCTACTACGAAATAAATCGCCAAAGTAATTGGGAATTCCGCAAAAGCACTTAGCATGCCCAATGAGAAAGCCTCAATATTATCGTTCGTATACTTTGCGCGTCTCGTAATAAAACGCGAAAAACTCTTTGGCAGCCACAGCTCGGTGCCTTTTCCATCTCTAAAATAGCCCAGCCACATTACGAGTGAGCAGGCCGCAAATGCGCCCACGATAATCATCATCCATTCCTGCGTCATTGGCCCGCCGAATAGGTGTTGTATTACGAATGCGCCAGCGCAAACAATTACGAAACTAATCGCACATGCACCGATAATGTAATTCTTTGCCAAGTAGCGAGTTTTACGCCTTTTATGGCGCCCCATACTAGAGTGATACAACAAAACAAGGCCACCCAAACTAAGCTGCAGGGAGGCTTGCACGATGCCTGCTAGTACAATCGTAGCGATACTTAATAAATCGCTCATGGTTACAGTTTAGCACGCTCTTAAAAATATTGCACTTATGCTTGGGTATTTTC
>JAEETK010000045.1 GCA_016290315.1 Candidatus Saccharimonadota bacterium
GCTCAAATCATTTCCGCTCAAGCGGTATGAAGATACTTCTTCTTTTTTCTCCTCAGTTTTTTTGTCTTCTTTTTTATCGCTCGGCTTCGGCAGTAGCGCAAAATATGCACCTACGCAACCAACCATTATTAGTATTAATACTGCCGCTAACGCCAAAACACGACCGTGACCTTTTTTCTTCGTTTCGCCATTACTAGTATTAATTACACCAGCTTCAGAGGCACTTATCGTGTTTTGTTCGGCTATGCTATCCGCACTAATCTCTGTAGCCTTCTCCTCAGTGACATCACCAACACTCGCTTCTGCAGTTTTTTCTTCGACTGCGTCACTAGCGCTCGCTTCTGTAGTTTTTTCTTCGGCCACATCACCGACATCCATCTTGGTAACTTCTTCCTCGGCCGTATTATTCGCCATTACTTCACTAGAATCGCCCTCGATTACATTATCAACGGCTGAATCTATAGGTTTTTCATCCATATTTACACCATTTTGCTGACCGAACGAATCTAGAGCTTCATTATTTTGCTCTTTTTCGAAATCCATTTCTTTGACCCCTTTTATCTATATTTGTATTATACATAATTTTTAAGCTTATTTAAATGCCTCTGGCATCCCATGATATAATCCGATTATGCCTAACCGTTCCGTCAATCTGAAGTCATCCACCAACCATAAAATCGATTATCGTTTCAAAATTCTTTATGCCATCGGTATGGTTATGATCGTAGCAGGGCACTGTAATGGCGGCGGCATAAATATCCTCGCCGACTGGTTCCCATATTATAGCTTCCATCTCGGCTTATTTCTATTTGCGTCTGGATATTTTTATAAAGAGCAAAACGAACAGCATATTGGCCAGTTCGTCATTAAAAAGATAAAGCACCTCATTGTCCCACTTTTTCTTTGGAACTGTTTCTATGCCATCTTTATCAGCTTTCTCTCGCTTTTTGGCTTTAGTATTGGCACTCCCGTAACTCTCGAAAAACTAACCACTCTAGTATTAACGAGTGGCCATCAATTTCTTTTCAATCTTGGTAGCTGGTTCGTAGTACCACTATTTTCTATCCAAGTATTCAATATTCTCTTTCGTAAAATTACCCAAAAAATCGAAAGCCCCTACAAAGAATGGTTGATACTCTCCATCTACCTAACTATTGGCGTTTTTGGCGTATACTTATCCAATCACGGCTGGATTACTGGCTGGCAGAGAATGTTCGTACGCTTTGCCTCACTTCTACCATTTTACGAATTCGGCATACTCTACCATTCAAAATTAGAGAAACATGACCGTATCAGTAATATCTGGTATTTCTCAACCATATTAATAATACAGGCCATAATTGTCGCTATCTTCCACCGACCCCCATCTTTTATTTACGCAAACCCAGATATCGCAAAGTATGGCTATTTTATGCCATTCATAAGTGGTGCCATCGGCATCGCGCTATGGTTGCGTATCGCTAAAATCCTCGAACCCGCTATTGGGAAGAGTAAAATCGTAAACTTAATCGCAGACAATTCTTTCTCAATAATGGTCAATCATTTTCTCGGTTTCTTTATAATAAATTCATTTTATGGGCTGCTGCTCACGAAAATCTTCCACGCCGGGCGTTTTGATGTGGCTACCTTTAAATCGAATATTTGGTATTTATACTATCCTTCCGGTCTACCTCAATTCCAAATCTTCCACCTTATTGCCGGCATTAGTATTCCGATATTGATACAACTCTTCCTCAACAATATAACGCGCATCTTTAAACAACGTTTTAAAATAAGCATTTAGCACTCGACGCTTGACAGTGCTAATTTGCTGCGCTACACTGAAACCATAACAAAGTATTAGGAGGAAATTCATGGCTATTAAACCACTTGCCGATCGCGTAGTCGCTAAAAAAGACGCCGCCGTCGAGCAAACCGCCTCTGGTATCCTTCTCGGCGAAGCAAAAGAGAAGCAGAACACTGCAGTTGTCGAATCGGTCGGTCCAGATGTTAAAAATGTCAAAAAGGGTGACCGCATTCTATATCGCGATTATTCCGCATCAGAGATAAAGTACGAAAATACCGACTACCTCATTATTAAAGAAGAAGATATCCTAGCAACTCTATAAAGGAGAACATATGGCAAAGAAAGTTTTTTATGACGCCGAAGCTCGCGAGAAAATCCTCGGTGGCGCTAAGGCACTATATGACGCCGTAAAGGTCACTTTTGGCCCTAAAGGCCGTAATGTAATTATCGAAAAGAGCTATGGGGCTCCGACTATTACGCATGATGGCGTAACTGTTGCCGAAGCCGTAGAACTTCCAAAAGAAGATGACGAAACTCTTGGTTACGAGATGGGCGCCAAACTTATTAAGACCGCAGCTCAAAAGCTCAATAAGGTTGCTGGCGATGGCACCACTACTGTAACCGTCCTAACTTATAATATTATTGCTGAAGCCAACAAACTTATTGCCGCTGGACATAACCCAATGGACCTCCGTAAAGGCATTGAACTTGCTGGCGCAGAAATCGTTAAAGGTATCAACAAAACCGCCGAAAAAATCGACGGCGATAATCAAAAAATCGCTGAAGTTGCCACTATTTCTGCCGGCGACGCCGAAATCGGCAAACTTATTGCTGGCGTTATCGAGAAAATCGGCAAAGACGGCGTCGTTACGGTAGAGCAGGGGCAAGGTCTCGAAATGCAATCCGAAATTACCGAAGGTTTCACTTACGATAAAGGTTTCGCATCCGCCTTCTTCGTTACCGACGCCAACCGCCAAGAAGCTACTTTTGACAAGCCAGAAATCCTCATTACCGACAAAAAGATTTCCGCCGTCAACGACATTGTTCCATTCCTCGAAAAGATGGCTCAAACTGGACGCAAAGACCTAGTCATTATCGCCGAAGAGGTCGAAGGCGAAGCCCTCAGTGTCCTCGTCCTCAATAAACTCAAAGGCGTATTTAATACGCTCGTCCTCAAAGCTCCAGCCTTCGGTGATCGCCGCAAGGAAATTATGGAAGATATTGCTATCCTTACTGGCGCAACCGTCGTTTCTGCCGACAAGGGGATGAGTCTCGAAAACTCCGGCCTCGAAGTTCTTGGCTCGGCACACAAGATTATTGCCACCAAGGATGAAACCACCATCATCAAGGGTGCAGGGAAGCAGTCCGACGTCAAAGCTCGTATTGCTCAGATTGAAGCGCAGGCCGAAGCATCCAATTCAGATTACGAAACAGGCGAATTCAACAAACGTGCCGCCGCCCTCAAGGGTCGCGTTGCCGTTATTAAAGTTGGTGGTGCTACCGAAACCGAAATCGACGAAAAGAAATATCGCGTCGACGACGCCGTAGCCGCCACCAAAGCCGCGCTCGACGAAGGTATTGTTCCAGGCGGCGGTGTTACGCTTGTCAATCTTAGCAAAAAGCTTAAAGATGACAATGCTGGCACAACTATTCTCAAAAATGCCCTCAAAGCTCCATTTGTTCATATTACCGAGAATGCCGGTCTCAATAGCCAAGCTCTTCTCGCCGAAGTTGAAGCCGCCAAAGACGGGCAGGGCATCAACGTCATGACCCCAGAAAAAGGTCTTATCGACCTCAAGAAAGCTGGCGTCATCGACCCAGCCCGCGTTACTCGCGAAGCTGTTCAAAACGCCGTCAGTATCGCCGCTACTACCATCACTATGGGTGCGCTTGTAGTCGAACTGCCCGAAAAAGACAACGGCACAGCAACTGGCGCTGGCATGGGTGGAATGTATTAATACACATCTCCAATAAAACCTCACACAAAAAACACCCCCCCACAAAGGGGTGTTTTTTACTTTATTAGCCAAAATACCCCACGAAGAAAGTGGGGTATTTTAGCGTACAATAATTATTAACTAAGCAGCGTCAGACTCGCCACCTATGGTCATCTGAATGCCAAGTTTATCTATACATTCTACTATAAATACCAAAGCCTCACCCTTGGCTTTCTCATCTGCAATTAGGCGAGCGGAATTATAAGCTGGCTCAATACAGGCTTTATCCTCGGTAAGATCAATGATGTCTTTATAAATCATAAACTTCTTTTCAGGAGCAATATCAACTTTCTCAAGAATTGGGCGAAGATCGCTTAATGCCATAGACTTCACCTTATCGAGATCCGGATCTCCATATTGAGCTTTTGTTGGCTGAATAGTGATTGCTGGTGCAGCTGGAGCAGCTTCCGCAGGTGCCGGTGCCGGTGCCGGCGCAATCTGACTTTCAATCTGAGACACTACATCACTTGCACCACCAGCCTGAGCGCCGCCGTTCGTAATACTATTTATCGCTTGTTGCAACTCATCCGGAGTTGCAGTGTTTCCTTGATCCATTTTTGGCCCACCTTTTTTATATAATCTTAACCTTAATAATTATATTAACATACTAATGCTTCATGCGCAATCCAAACTAAATTCGCAAGAAACGTACTAATTTATCTAATAAATCTAATTTAACCGGCTCCATCGGCAAACGCGCCCCAAACACGTCAACAATCTGCTCACCCTCCGTTTCAGGAAAATATACCGTCACACGTGGCGCAAAACGTTTTTTCGGAATCAGGACAATTGAATAATGATTATCTTCATTTAGGACACCAAAAGAGCGAAAATCGCTAAACACATACATATTGTTGCCCTCTGAAAGCCCATTTTCCGTTAAGCTATAATGCAATAATCTTGGACTACGAGAAGTATAGGTAAGTAAAGCAATTACAGCAACAATAACTAATAACAAAAAAGTCCACTGCTGCAACAAAACCGCAATCAGACATAAACATACCGTGACGATAGCCAAGCCAATATACCATTTAATATTTTTCTTATGTTCAATATATTCGCGAGCTTCCCAGTTCACTAGTATCTTCTTTGCCATAT
>JAEETK010000017.1 GCA_016290315.1 Candidatus Saccharimonadota bacterium
CGTTTTATCGTTTTTGTTCTTCTTATTGTGGTTTTTTACGGGGCAAAATGCGGATTTTTGGGGGACGATAGTTACTTATGGCATGTTTATTAATATGGGTTTTGCATTATTTAATATTTTGCCAATCCCGCCCCTTGATGGTAGCCGTGTGCTGTATGCTTTGGCGCCAGATTTTGCGCGGAATGTACTGCGCGCGATGGAGCCATACGGATTAATAGTGGTATATATTGTGGTTTTTCTCCTGGGCGGATGGTTTAGTAATTATATGGCTGGCGCTCAAAGTGGCCTACTATCGGCGTACTTTTGGTTAGTTGGCGTGCGTTAAAACGCCATGCTATAATAAAAGTGTCCCGAGTAGCGCATGATTTTCCTGAATAATCATGATTTAGGGAGTTTGATACTTTAAGGCCGTGGTCTTGACGTAAGAGAGCTTACCCACCGTGTTCTTATCACGGGAAAACTTGTTACTCGGGATTTTTTGATGTCTCGTCTTTTGATAAAATAAGCTTATGGAGAATGAAGGTTGGTATAATCCGTTTGCCGACAACTGGGGCCACAAAGATAGTTTTGAGGCTAATTTTAGTACCGATGATGTGATCGGTGAGGCTGAATCTGACGAGATATACCAACAAAACATGGCGCAGAAGGGGCGGGCGGCACGTACGATTGCAGGTAAACTACGCTACAAACCGATTATCACTGAATCATATTTGCCGCGGGCAGAATATCGCTCGACATCTTTCGAAGATTATCTTGGGCGTGATTATAGTAGAGATATATTGTCTGATGAAAAGATTGCGAATAGTGTAAAAAGCACTTATAAAGATATTATTACGGAGCATCCGGCCTTAAAGGCGGTTCAGATTACTTCATTGAAGAGTGATGAGAGCGCGGGCTTTTCATATTGGGCAACTACGGCGGAATCTGGCGATGATGCGCGGCCGCATATGGAAATACGAGGTGATTTTACGGAGGGAAGTCATGACGATGAGTTTTCTGAGAGTGAATATTTAGCAAGCAAAATTATTGCCGATCGTTTAGCGATAGAACTAGGCTGTGACGCTACGGAAATTATGGCGAGTCCGGTGTTGCAGCGCGACTTATTGCTGCTGCACGAGTTTGGACACGCGGAAAGCCTAATTAACAGATATATTAAGCCGTGTTATAAGAATATTAAAAATGGTTTGGGTGGTATTAGCGTCTTGAATTCGGAAAAAGAACAGTTTTCGTTAGCGATTTCGGATGCGGCAGCTGAATGGGCGAGGCGAACTGATGTTACGGAAGACGCAAAGATGCTTGCGCCAGGTAGTATTGGTTCATATGAAGAGCGAACGGGCGGTATGTGTGAGCATAAAGCGGAGAGTTACCGCAGTAATATTATTAGACGGTTACAATTACGATTTGAAGCGAGCGAAGCTAAAGATGTTGATGATGTAAAGGTGGAAGATGCCCGACGCTATCGCTTGCAAGATGAGGAGAAAATAGCGGACAATTTTGCGCGTGATTACGTAATGAACCATTTTGATAAATACTTCTTGGCTCCAGGAGTAAAAGCGGATGGTTCTGGACGACTCGAGACTGGCAGTGAGGTAGATATCAGTGAAGTGTTCGATATAGATTTAGATTGTAAAGCTGGTAGCTATATTATGCTCAAATCGCGCGCAGATGGCGTTGTGAGGGATGGTAGGTTGTTATATACGCCACATGTTGGGAAAGAATTATTGTTAACGGGCAGTGATGATCCGGACGAAACTGATGATGTCATAAACTATGGCGTCGTTGAGAGTGTGCGCTGTAAAACAATTACGGACAAGAATGGCAATCGACATCGTCAGATTAGTATGCGTACGGATGGTGGCGATTATTTGATGTCGATGCCGAAAGAAATGCATCGAGCCATAAGTCGTAGCCCAGAAGAGCTGAGAGAGGCCGTGAATGCTGGAAAAGGGCAGGAGTTGCAGCTGATGGGGCTTTTGATGTCTGGCTTGGAAGAAGATTATGAAGACGATAGTGGCGAATATGACGATGCGGTTGGGCGAGGCGGAATTGTCTATGGAAAGGTGTTGGAGGATGTTGAAATTGGCGCTCCGATTGTCCTGGGTGTTCAGGCGGGAAATTCGAGAAATCTTAAGGAATGGAAGAGTTGGCCGGTAAGTAGTATTGAGCAGGATTGGCGCACTTGGCGAATAAACACACAGCTCGGCAAGAAAACGGCAAGTTATGAAGTGCTACCGCTACCGAAGATGCACCAGAAGATAAAGTACCCGCGTTCGTAAGACGCTTATGGTAAAATAAACCTATATGAAGCAACGCATTCGGGTGACGGCGATATGCAAGAAAGATGACGAAATCTTACTCTTGAAACGTGCTGGTGGACGCGTAGAGGGTTTGGTTAATAATTTTGAGCTCCCGACTGGCAAAATTATCTTTGGTGAGCAGCCGGAAGAGGCGATGGCGCGAGTTCTGTATGAAAATCTCGGTATTCAGGTTACCAGTTTGCAATTATCTGATGTAGTGACCTTTACTGATTTAGGAAATTCGTCCGAGCAAGGTAATTTATTTATTGTGTTTGACGCGAAGCTCGAGGACGCTTCAGTGAATATTACGACGGACCGTTACTCATCTTATAAATGGGTGAAAAACAGCGATACGAGCGCCGTGACGCTTTCGGAAGAGAGCTTGATGGTGCTGCAGATTACTGCAACAAAGACTGGTACGTTGGCGACGAAGATAGTGACAGTTGGCGAGGAGGCCAAACAGGTGCTACCGGCGAGCGATTTTGCAACTATTTACACCGATGGCGGCTCACGTGGGAACCCGGGCCCAAGTGGTCTTGGTTATTATATTATCGGACCAGATGGCAAGGAACTGAAGCGTGGCGGAGAATTCTTGGGCTTTTCGACTTCGCGTCTGGCGGAGTATTACGGCTTGAAAGAGGGGCTAGAGCAGGCAATTGAACTTGGTTTGAGGCGTGTACACTTTAAGAGTGATAGCTTGATGATGGTGAACCAGATGAATGGCGTCTATAAAGTTAAGAATCCTGATTTAATGCAGATTCATGGTGATGTTTTGAAGTTATTATCCAATCTTGATGCCTATAGCTTTACGCATGTACCGCGAGAACTGAATTCTGAAGCGGACGCGGAGGTAAATAAGGTTATCGACGCCAATATGAAGCGGGCGAATATCGAGTTTTAAAATATTTGCAGTTTTTGTCAATATTTGTTAAGATAAAAGTAAGCTCGTTGATGTAGTCGCTGGCCTTTTGGCGAGAGGAAAGTCCGGGCAGTACAGGATACGGTAGTTGCTAACGGCAACCGCGCGCAAGCGTAGGAATAGTGCCACAGAAACAATACCGCCACAGCTTCGGCTGTGGTAAGGGTGAAAAGAGTGGGGTAAGAGCCCACAGATTGCAGTGGCGACATTGTAATGGGGTAAACTCTACCGACTGCAAGGAGACCTATACACCTTGATCCGAGGATGGTCGCTCACCGCTAGACCACGCAAGCAATTGTGTGGCTAGATAGATGACTACAGGCTTTCGCTTCGGCGGGAGTCACAGAACCCGGCTTACAAGACGGGCTTACTAAAATACTCACCACGGTGAGTATTTTTGATGGTACAATATGCTTATGAATATCGCGATTGCGAATTTTACGGTAAATATTCCTGATGATTATATTCAGATGAATCCATTGCCGGGGGATCCAGTGGGCTCAATGTCGTTTTCGAAACAAACTAATAATTCGGCGTGTTTGGCGATGTATTCGGCAATTCCGTCCGACAAAGCAATGCCTTTTAATTCGCGTGATCAGGTTATAGCGGGTATACGTGGCTCTCTGGCGCAGGATCAGGGCATAATTGAGGTTGAAACTGGCATTACTAATTCTGGCAAGAAATATATTTATTCGATAGTAAAAACCGTGAATAGGGGCAGTATTGGCGTGCAATATAGCTTGATGATGCATATTGGTTATTATGCAGACCACGTCTTCCAGGTAGAAGGTTTCTTTGATGAAACTGGTTATACTGGCGGGCGCGATACGGCTGTATTTGCGATTCTGCAAAAAGACGGTAAAATTGGACCAAATTATGAAGGTTGGGCTGAAGACCCGTATGACCCAGAGTTTAAGCAGGGTATTTTGATGAATGCGAGCGAGCGCGAAGATTTCGATGAGGCTTTTCCGGAACACCCGCTAACGCAGGCGCGGATATTAGTAAAAACAATTGTTGCAGTTAATTAAAAAAATATCTCCCGGAAGGGAGATATTTTTTGTTCAAATATAATTATTTGACGCTTTCGCAGACAGCCGTGAAAGCTTTTGGATCGTTGACGGCGAGTTCGGCGAGAACTTTGCGGTCAAGCTCGATACCTTTGCTCTTCATGCCGTTGATTAACTTGCTGTAGCTGATACCGTTTTCGCGGGCAGCGTTGTTGATGCGAGTAATCCAGAGGGCGCGCAAATCGCGTTTGCGATTGCGGCGATCGCGGTAAGAATAGCGAAGGGATTTAATAACACCTTGCTTCGCAAGACGGAAGCTACGGGTGCGGTAATGTTGCATTCCTTTAGCAGCTTCAAGAATCTTTTTGTGCTTTGCGCGAGCAGCGACTCCACGTTTAACTCTCATAATTAAGCTCCTAATGCAGTTTTAACGTTTTTCTTAATTTTGCCACGGATAACGGCAGCAGTTTTCATGTTGCGTTTGCGGGCTTTGGATTTCTTGGCAAGAATATGGTTGCCGAAGGCGCGTTCGCGGACAACTTTACCAGTGCGGGTAATTTTGACACGCTTCGCAGTACCCTTATGGGTTTTGAGTTTTGGCATAATATACCTTTCCTACTTTAGTTAATAATAGAAACGCTTTGGGGTGTAGGGAACCGGTGGGCGTTTTGCAACCTATTTATGGCGAACCATGAAAGTGAGGTTGCGGCCGCTCATCTGGGCTTTGCCATCTACGACGACATCTTGCCCAAGCTTTTCGAGCATGCGAGCCATGAGTTCGTTACCGATTTCTTTGTGAGCCATTTCGCGGCCACGGAAGATAATCATAACTTTGACACGATCGCCATCGTCGAGTAGCTCGAGGATTTTGCGGCATTTAATATTGAGGTCGTTCTCCCCAATTTTCAAACCAAGCCTGATTTGTTTGAGTTCAGAGCTTTTGGCGTTTTTCTTGGCGCGAGCTTGTTCCTTCATCTTTTGGTACTGGTATTTGCCCCAGTCGATGATTTTGACGACGGGTGGGTTGGCATTTGGCGATATTTCGACCAAATCTAAACCAGCGTCACGAGCCATCAATTGAGCGTCGCGACTAGACATAATGCCTAGCTGTGCACCATCAGCGCTGATTACACGCACCTCCGGATAACGAATTTCTCCATTTATACGGGTGTGCTGCGAATTGTAGTTACTGATGGTATAACTCCTTCAAAAATTAGACTTGTTATGACGTAGATTATATCAAAAGCTGAAAAAATATACAAGGGGTAGCGTCTCTGTTATGGATTAGGCGAGGTTATTGCGAAAATGGAGGGCTTCTGCAATGTGTGCTTTGGTGACCTCGGGAGAGCCGTCTTCGGATATGTCTGCGATAGTTTGCGCGACTTTGATGACTTTAAAATATGCGCGGGCAGAGAGTTGGTAGCGGCTGGCGGCGTCATTAAGGAGCTCTTTGGCGGATTTGGCGAGCTTTATGTACCTAGTGACTTCGTATGATGCGAGTGATGCATTGGTTTTACGATGATCTTGATAACGATTAAATTGTTTGTTCAATGCGCGTTTTATCTGTAGTTTAGCATTAGCATGTTCGAGAGTGCTAGTCGTTGTAGAATTAAATAAGACAGATTTATTTGGGGCAGAGATTGGTATCGTGATATCTATACGGTCGAGTAGTGGTCCGGAAAGTTTTTTCTCGTAGTTTGCGAGTTGTTTTGCGGTACATTTACATTCGTGATTTGGCGAATCTTTATATCCGCAAGGGCAGGGGTTCATAGTGGCGACTAACATAATATCAGCTGGATAAGTAATCTTTTTGCCGATGCGGCTGATTGTGATTTTGTGATCTTCGAGCGGTTGGCGGAGAGCCTCTAATATTTCGCGCGGGAATTCGGCGAACTCGTCTAGATATAATACGCCACGATGCGCTAGCGAGATTTCGCCGGGTTCGGCATGAGGGCCTCCGCCAAGTATCGACTTAATACTTGCGGAATGATGCGGCGAGCGGAATGGGCGTTTGGAAATGATGTGCGTAATAGGTTTTGTGATTGAGTGAAGTTTGGTTACTTCAATGCATTCTTCTAGACTCATGGGTGGCAGGAGATCTGGAATTGTTTGAGCGAGCATCGTCTTGCCGACGCCGGGCGGTCCTTTGATTAAAATGTTATGTCGGCCTGCTACAGCAATAGTTAGTGCACGTTTGGCGAAGGGCTGGTCTTTGATAGCATCTAAATAGTGCTTATGCTTATCTTTTTCTGTTATTTTTACATTTTGTTTTAGGGGTAAAATTGTTGCTTTTGATTTTAGTTGGAGCCATAGTTCTTGCAGACTTTTGACTGGTACGATTTGAATTTTATCGTCCACGAGAAGTGATGCTTGGGCGGAATTTTCAAATGGTATGTATAACTGTTTTATGCGATTTTCTTTAGCGCACTCAATAATGTTTAAAATGCCTTTTACGGGGCGTATTTCGCCATTTAAGGACAATTCGCCAGTAAACATACGTTGTTCCAGGTCTTGCTGCAGCAACTGCTTTGAAATAGCTAATACAGATAGAGCAATTGGCAAATCTAGAGAAGCGCCACTTTTTGTTAAACTTGCAGGTGCTAAGTTTACGATAATCTTTTGGGTGCCCGGAAAACTAAAACCAGAATTATTAATAGCAGAACGAATACGATCGCGGCTTTCGGCGATAGATTTGCTGGCCATGCCTACGATATTAAAACAGGGGAGACCGCGGTTGGTGTCGCTCTCGACGGTAATTAGGTTTGCGTTAATGCCATCTGGAATGGCGGTGTATACTCGATTTGTCATGGACGCATTATAGGGGTGGCGAACTTTACTTGAAAGCATGAGTATGATAAAATTTACCCCAGTTGGGGCTGACAAAGCTTAGACGAATAGTTAAAAGTATGCATGCGAGTCGATTTGTACCGTAAGTACTTCTCATAAATGCAGAAAAAACTGCTAGTAAGCGCGTGGCTTTCATGCCAGCTTACGCTTGGGCCTAATTTAAGATAGGTCCTGTTGCCGTTCGTGAGATACCATAGCTTTCGGTAATATCATACTCATGGTATTAAGGTTAATCTTTTGGCAGGGGTTAGCACGAAAATTCAGCCATGACTTTTGCGAAGTTTTGTTGATTCCAGCTCCGTAATACTTGTCGAGATAAAAGAATGAACTATGCTCGTAGATTGCGTACCGGAGATTATCCGGACCCGGAGGCAGTATCCGGCAGCTCCACCAATTATTGTTTGAAAAATCCGCCCGTTTTGGGCGGATTTTTTATTGGGGCGGTTAAAGTGTTTATGTTTTTATTACAACAGGAACCATGCAGGGCGGAGTGTCTAAGTATTGCGTGCTGATCATGGTCTGCGTGATGCCTTGGCGGAGTTGCGATGATGAAAAAAACGATAAAAAAGTGAAGAACCGGTAACTGCGAGGAAAACCGGTTCTTCTGTGTGTGGAGTGTGGAGTTATATTTTGGAATCGATGTTTGTTTTTGGCTTTTGTATAAGAATTTTATTCAAAAGCTATCTCTATAATAAGGCAGTAAAATGCTCATGTCAATAGAAAATATGCAAAAAAATGTTGTAATTTTTGCAACGATTTTAACAGGGGTGTTGTTTAAAAAATGTACAAAAATTAGATGATCATTTCGTGCGAATTTATTAATTATTTAACGATTTTTGAGCCGCGTCGGCAAAATAGGGCAACAAAGTGGCATGTTGTATAAAATACAACATTTTGTATAAATCGTTTGGTATCTGTTGCGGGGCAGTATGTTGTATAAAATACAACAGATTTTGAACAATAGAATTATTGACTTTTGTGCTTACGTTTGCTATATTGGTGTTGTGCCTGAACAAAAAATAAACACGCACAAAACAAAAATAAAGAGGAGTAGAGAGTGGAACCATAGAGAATGTGTATTTGGCGTAGCGAAAGCTTACTGCTAGCCATAAATTACACCTAGGAGTAAGCTGAGCTCCGCCAAGACTCATCGCGAGATGAGGAGCGTAGAGCGCGTAAGATCAACAATACATCTAGTACATTGATACCCAAGAAAGAAGAGAAGTAAAGTAGATCTTGCAAGGACTATGCCTCTCTATACGAGAGGCGGTCAATCAAAGCTAGAGTAGAGAATCAGCTTGTGGCTATAAGTAATGTATATATTTGCCAGATAAGCCCCTCTACTTTAGCTTCATGATATATCTTGTGGGGAAAGGAATCGTTATTTTTGGCTGAGCGGCGGTCGTGACTGAACGACGAAGTATTGTTTTTTCGTAAGTAGAGCAGGGCGTAGAGCACGCGCTGTGCTATAATACGCTTATGGATAAGCTTTTGCTGATTTTTAGTGCGATAGCGTTTGCTTTCTTAGTCGCAATGATGTTTATGTTTTCACCGAGCGACGTAGGTCCCTTCGGTGTTCTAGTATTTTTTACAATGTGCTATGTTCTTTTTCTGGGGCTTGCAGTACTTGGTTGCAGGCTCTTTTTTACGCTTCGAGCTAAACTTGATAAGACGAAAGCGGGCAATATCAAGAAAAAAAGTTATTACTATGGGCTAGTGGTTGCATTGGCCCCAATTTTGTTATTAGTTTGTGGCTCTTTTGGCGGCATTTCCATCTTGGAAATTGGCTTAGTTTTGGGGCTAGAAATCGTGCTTTGCTTCTTGGTTTCGCGCAACATTGTATGATACAATAAAGCTTATGGATAATATGGGCGCTGGTGGGGGTAGTTCTGAGAGAGGTCCAGTTTTTGGGGCTCCAGAAGCTGTGCCACCAATGGGGGAAGTTTCAGATTTTCAGGAATTCGTGAACCAGCGTGAAGATTTGAAGCCGCAGATGGAATTGCCGCCAGAATTGGCAGAGAGTGCGGAGGCCTCCGTAGGTGAGAGGGCGGCCGAACAGCAGATGCAGGGGATGCCCGCTCCGGCCCCAGTTGCGCCACCAAAAGACGAGAATGAAGTTATCGAAGAAGAAATTAAGGCAGAGTTGGGCTCGATTGATATTAAGCGCGATGCCGAAAATCTGCCAAAGGCTTATATTCAGGCGGTGACGAAGATTGTGAATCGTGACAAGAAAGATCCGCATCGTCTTGTGGCTGAACTTGATGTGGCGCGGTGGGATATGATGAACAAAGCTTTTAATCGTAAAAGAGGCGACGGCCTGAGCGGTAGAGTGTAATGGATCAGACGACATTAACTATCGTAGGAGTACTAGTTGGAATTGGCGTATTGATTATCGCCTGGAAGATTTTTGCTGGGATTAAACGAGAACGTAAGAATTACGAGCGCGCACTTAAGATGGTGCCAATGCTAATACATCTACCGCCAAGTACGGATGATATTCAGGGCGGTGGCCGCGATGAGCGCGACGTGGTAGATGAGCAGATTTCTGAAGCACAGGTAATGTATAGTATTATCTCCTCTACGTTGAAGAAAGGCATAAAAGGCAAGCTTTATGGTCAGCGCCATATTAGCTTCGAAATTGTAGCACATAATGGTTTTATTAATTATTACGCGGTGGTGCCGGCGGTTTTGACGGAGACGGTAAAACAGGCAATTACTGCAGCATATCCAACGGCGCGCCTTGAAGAGGTGGCAGATCCGAACTTCTTTAGTGAGGTTGGCAAGATAGATGCAGTTGTAGGCGGCGAGTTACGTTTTAAGAAAGAATATTGGTATCCGATTGCGACCTATGAGGATACGAAGCGCGATGCGAGCCTGGCGTTGATTAACGCATTATCGGTAGCGAAAAAAGGCGATGGTGTAGGCATTCAGGTCATGTTCCGGCCGACGGATGGTCTTTGGACAAGAAAATCACTCGAGCGAGTACAAAATATAAAAGACGGGAAGAAATCTAATGTTACGTCGAACTTATTTGGAAGACTTTTGTATAATACGACGAACTTGGTCGGCGATGTGGCGCAAGCTTTGTGGCGACCACCAGATATGCACGACAAATATGAAGACGAAGAGAAGATTCTGACTAATCTTCAACAAGAAGAAATTACAAAGATTGAAGAGAAGACAAAGAATCCGGGATTCGAGTGTTTCATTAGAATTGTGGCAAGTAGCGAGTCGAAAACGCGCTCTGAAGCAGTGCTCAGTGGCGTAGTGTCGGTATTCTCGCAGTTTGATTCGCAGAACTACAATGGTTTTCGCTACGATGCCTTTAAGGGTAGTGAGAATCTAGCAAGAGATTATATATTACGTATCTTCCCACAAAAGCGGAAAGATATGATTTTGAATAGTGTCGAAATGGCGACGATTTTCCATTTGCCGGCGCAAAATGCAATTCCGACTTCGCAGGTTGAGCGTCAGGCAACGAAGCAAGTGGATGGACCAGCAAAATTGGTTGATGAGGGTATTATCCTCGGCGTTAATGAATTCCGTGGCGAGAAGAAGACGATTCGTCTGAGTACGAAAGACCGCCAGCGCCATACTTACGTAATTGGTGCTACGGGTATGGGTAAATCCGTACTTTTGACGAACTTGGCTTATCAGGATATGTGTGATGGGCGTGGCTTTGCCTTTATTGATCCGCATGGTGATGCCGTAGAGACGATTTTGTCGAAGGTGCCGCCAGAAAGAATGGACGACGTGATTCTGTTCGAGCCGGGTAATATGGATAATCCGGTTGGTATGAACATGTTTGAGTTCCAGAACGAAGACCAGAAGGACTTCATCGTACAGGAAGGTATTAATATGCTTACTTCCTTGTATGATCCGGGCAATCAAGGCATCTTTGGCCCACGTGCGCAGCATATGTTCCGCAACGCGGCACTGTTATTAATGAGTGATCCGGAAGGTGGTACGTTTATTGATATTCCGCGCTGTTTCATTGATCCGGAATTCGTGAAGTCCAAGTTGAAATATGTGACGGATAAGACCGTATATGATTATTGGACGAAGGAGTTCCCGGCTTCACAGAAATCAAACGATGCTGGCGAGGTGACGAGCTGGTTCGTCTCGAAGTGGGGTCCGTTCCTTTCGAATAAGATGATGCGCAATATTTTGGGCCAGCCGAAGTCGGGCTTCAATATTCGCGAAATCATGGACAATAAGAAGATTTTGCTGGTGAACTTATCAAAGGGTAAGACGGGCGAGCTGAACGCGAAGCTTTTGGGCATGATTTTCGTGATGAAGTTCCAGGCGGCAGCGATGAGCCGTGCGGATATTCCAGAAGATGAGCGTGTTGATTTCTGTCTATTTGTAGATGAGTTCCAGAACTTTGCGACGGAGAGCTTTGAATCGATCTTGTCAGAGGCGCGCAAATACCGCTTGAATTTGGTGCTTGCTAACCAGTTCATGACGCAGCTGACTGATAAGATTCGCGAGGCGATTTTGGGTAACGTTGGTACGATTATTTGTGGCCGTATTGGTGTGACGGATGCGGAGTTGATGGAGAAAGCCTTCCAGCCGGTATTTAACGCGGAGGATCTGCATAAGATTCCGAACCACGAAGCAGTAACGACGGTATTGATGTTTGGCTTGCCGACTTCGCCGTTTACTTTGAAGTTATTGCCGCCACTCGGTGAATCGAGTGATGAGCTGATGGCAAGAATGCGCGAATACGCTTTGTCGCGCTATGGTCGTCCGCGAGCGGAGGTTGAGGCAGAAATCGAGAGGCGCTTGGCGGCAAGCGACGAAGACGTAACGCCGTCGGCGCCAGCTGCGTCAGCGCCGAGTACGAATGCGCCAGCTAATGTGGCGGCAGCGCCGGCAGAGCCAAAACCGAAGAAGAACTTCCTGGATTCGTGGTTAGAGAAAAAAGCGAAGCTTGAAAAACAGGCACGCGAAGAAGTTAAAGCTTCGGCAATTCAGAAGGCTGCTACGCCGCAAGCCGTAAAACCGGCGGTTGTAAATAAGACCGATGCATCAGCTCACCCAGAAATTGCGGCAATTCCGACGGTGGCACAGAAGACGGTTAATACGCCGAAGTCGCCAGCGATTAAGCCAAAGAAGGCGACGATGGTAGGCGATACGAAGGCGGATGCTGTAAAGATTGCGGCGGTTGACCAGATGTTGGCGAATCCGAATGGTTCGATTTGGGCGGCGGCGGCGGCGCAAAATGCGGCGCGTGCGCAAGAGAATTTGGCGCCACAGGCTCCGCAAGTTCAATCTGACCCAACGATGATGCGAATTCATCACGACCCAAAGCGAAGAGCTGTATTTGAGGATGGTTCGAAGACGGCCACGCCGATGATGAATACGGCTAAGAAGACGATTCCGGCACCACAGGCGCAAGCGCAGCCAGTAGTAGCTGCGCAAGCACCGGTGCAGCAGCCAGTAATGCAAGCGACAGCGCCAGTTCAAGAAATGGTGACTTCAATCAGGATTCCTCACACGCAAGTACCAACGCCGCGTCCGGCCCCTGTAGCTCAACCGGTAGCTGCGGCGCCAGCAGTGGCACAGCCAGTGGCGCAAACGGTTGTCCAGCCAGCCGCGCCAACCCAAACGACCGCGTCAGGCGGCATCAGAGCCACGAATGACGGCGAAGACGGCGTCATACTGCGCTGGCGCTAAACAAAGGCCTTAGAAGCGATTTTAGGGGGTAAATACTTGAATTATTAGATACGATATAGTAATATATTATATGTATTAAAAATATCAAGTTGAGGTAAGTATTCATGGCTGAAGAGTATAATGCGTCCGAAATTCAGGTTTTGGAAGGACTCGAACCAGTTCGCAAGCGTCCTGGTATGTATATTGGCTCGACTGGGTATGATGGCTTACATCACTTAATTAAAGAGATTGCCGATAACGCTATTGATGAGGCAATTGCTGGTTACGCTACTGGCGTAACGGTTACTTTATTGAATGACGGCGGGTGCCGCGTAGATGATAATGGCCGTGGTATTCCAGTTGATATTCACCCAAAGACTAAGTTATCGACCCTTGAGACCGTTTTGACGGTGCTCCATGCGGGCGGTAAGTTTGGCGGCGGTGGCTATAAGGTGTCGTCAGGTTTGCATGGCGTTGGTTCGTCAGTAGTAAACGCACTTTCGACGCGAATGATAGCCGAAGTATATCGTGATGGCAAAATTAATCATATTGAATTTGAAACCGGCAAGACGGTTAAGCCGATTGAAGTAACTGGTAAAACTGATAAAGTTGGTACTAGTATTACTTTCTATCCAGATCCGACTATCTTTAAGGAAACAACAACCTTCGATTATGACTGGGTGGTGAATTACCTCCGCCATCAAGCCTATTTGACGAAGGGTATCTTGGCAACAGTACATGATGAACGCACCGGTAAGAGCGAATCGTTCTACTTCGAAGGCGGTATTAAGAGTTATGTGCGTCGTCTTAATGAGGGCAAGGAAGTGCTTGGTGGTGGCGATATCTTCTATGTAGAGAAGCAAATTGAAGATAGCGTCGTAGAGATTGCCGTGCAATATAATGATAGTCTCGCCGAAACAATGCGCCCATTCGCAAACAACGTGTTGACGCCGGATGGCGGTATGCACGTAATTGGTTTTCGTACGGCACTTAACCGCGTAATTAATGATTATGCGCGCAAGAATGGCCTTCTAAAAGAGAAAGACGAGAACCTGACTGGCGATGATATCAAAGAAGGTTTGGCGGCAGTAATCTTAGTAAAGCTTCCAGATCCACAGTTTGAAGGTCAGACTAAGAACAAACTTGGTAACCCAGAAGTGCGTGGTTATGTCGATAAGGTAATGAGTGAGTACTTCTCGTATTACCTTGAAGAGCATCCAGATATCGCTAAAGCGATTGTTCAGAAAGCAACTTTGGCGGCACGGGCACGCAAAGCAGCGCGCGCAGCACGTGATAACGTACTGCGCAAGAATGCCTTTGATGGTTTGAATTTGCCGTCGAAGTTGGCAGATTGTTCTTCGCGCGACAGAACCGAATGTGAACTCTTTATCGTAGAGGGTAACTCTGCGGCGGGTTCAGCAAAGGAGGGTCGCGATAGCAAGATTCAGGCGATTTTGCCATTGCGTGGTAAAGTTTTGAATACCGAGCGTGCGCGTCTAGATAAGATGTATGCGAATGCCGAGTTGGTGTCTTTGATTAAGGCACTTGGCGTAGGTATTGGTGACGCATTTAATATCGATGGTTTGCGTTATTACAAGATTGTATTCATGACGGATGCCGATGTGGATGGCGCACATATTTCGACTTTGCTTTTGACTTTCTTCTTCCGCTACATGCCGGAAGTGATTAAGGCAGGCCATGTATATTTGGCGAAGCCGCCGCTATTTGGCTTGATTAAAGGTACTGGTTCACAGCGCAAGATTGAATATATATATAACGAAGAGGCATTGGAGCAGACTTTGACGAAGCGCATTGAAGAACGCAAGGCTGCTGGTACGAAGATTAATCCAGAGGACGAGCGCTTCAAGCAGGCTGGCTATACTGCGCAACAACGCTTTAAGGGTCTTGGCGAAATGGATGCCGCTCAACTTTGGGAAACTACAATGAATCCAAAGAACCGCACATTGATTCGCGTAAATATTGAAGACGCCGAGAAGGCGGATGCAATCTTTACGAAGCTGATGGGTAACGAAGCGGAATTACGTAAAAACTTTATTCAATCCCGTGCCGCAACGGTTGATTTGGATGATTTGGACTTCTAAGGAGGATAGGTTATGGCAGATAAGAAGAAATTAAACGAAACTCCAGAAGAAAACGAAAAGGATACTAGTAAAGTTGGTGGCGTGCCAGACGCAAGCGACAATAAGGGTGTCGATGAGACCTTGGGTGATTATCAAACTGAGGCCGAAGATGAAGAGATTGTAAAGGTTGGTGGCTTAACTGCACATCGTAGTGAAGATGGCGTAGAAGAATTGACTGTCGAGAATGTGATGGAAGATAGCTTCCTGCGCTATTCGATGTCGGTTTTGATTGATCGTGCGCTTCCAGATGTACGTGATGGTTTGAAACCAGTAAATCGCCGCATTCTTTATGCGATGAATAAGAATGGCTGGAAGGCGCCACATGCAACCGTAAAGTCCGCACGTATCGTCGGTGAAGTAATGGGTAAATACCATCCGCATGGCGATTCGTCGATTTATGAATCTATGGTGAACCTAGCTCAGCCTTGGAAGATGCGCTATACGCTCGTAGAAGGTCAGGGTAACTTTGGCTCGATGGACGGCGATGAGGCCGCTGCATCGCGCTATACCGAGGCCCGCATGGACAAGGTAGGTGCTGAGTTACTTTCTGACATTGATAAGAATACGGTAGATTTCCGTGATAACTTCGATGGTACTGAACAGGAGCCAGTAGTACTTCCGGCGGCCGTGCCAAACATTCTTTTGAATGGTCAGATGGGTATTGCGGTTGGTATGGCAACTAATATTCCGCCACATAATCTAGGCGAAGTTGTTGATGCGACGGTTGCGCAGATTGATAATCCGGACATTACGCTCGAAGAATTAATGAAGCACGTAAAAGGCCCAGATTTCCCAACGGGAGCTGAGGTTTATGGCGGTGCGCCAATGAAGCAGGCTTATGCTACTGGTCGCGGTTCCGTAACGATTCGTGCCGTAGCGAATATCGAAGAGCGCAAGAACGGTCGCTTTAATATTGTGATTACGGAAGTACCTTACGGCATGAGTAAGGAAGGCTTTATTGAAAAAGTACGCGATCTTGTGATTGCGAAGAAGCTGGATCATATTGCCGATGCGCGTGATGAGTCCGCTCGCGGTAAGATTCGCGTAGTCGTTGAACTCAAGAAGGATGCTTTCCCGAAGAAGATTCTTAACCAGCTTTATAAGTTAACTGGTTTGCAGACGACTTTCCATTATAATGTTTTGGCGCTCGTAGATGGTATTCAGCCAAAAGTGATGGGTTTGAAGGAGATTTTGGCCGAGTTTATTAAACACCGTCAAAAAGTAATTCGCCGTCGTACAGAATTTGACCTCATGAAAGCGAAAGAGCGTGCGCATATCTTGGAAGGTTTGAAGATTGCGCTTGATCATATCGATGAGGTTATTAAGACAATTCGTGAATCTTATGACGATGCCGATAAACGCTTAATGGAGCGCTTTGGTTTATCCGAGATTCAGGCTGCGGCAATCTTAGCAATGCAGCTACGCCGTCTCCAAGGCCTCGAGCGCGATAAGATTGAGAACGAATTGAAAGAACTTCATGAATTAATCGCTAAACTCGAAGCTATCCTTGCTTCCGAAGAAGCAATTCTTGGCGTCGTGAAGGAAGAGCTCCTTGCGATGAAAGAGAAGTATGGCGATAAGCGTCGTAGTAAGATTATTAATCATGAGCTTGGCAAGTTTGCCGAGGAAGACTTGATTCCAGACGAAGATAGCGTAGTGTTATTGACCGCACAAGGCTATGTAAAGCGCGTATTGCAAAACGATTTCAAGAAGCAGAATCGTGGCGGTAAAGGTCGTCGTGGTATGACCACGAAGGAAGAAGATGTGATTGATACGATTATTACTGCTTCGTCACATGATTATCTACTATTCTTTACGAATCAAGGTCGCATTTTCCGTATTAAGGCTTACGAAATCCCACAATCGTCGTTAGTTGCGAAGGGAACGGCGTCTGTCAACTTGCTCAATTTGCACCCAGAAGAGAAGATTACTTCTGTAATTAAGCAGGGCGATGAAGCTGGCGAAGATGGTTACCTATTTATGGCGACAGCTAAAGGTACCATTAAGAAGACTTCATTGAAGGACTATGCTAATATTCGCACGAATGGCTTAATAACTATTAAGCTTGATGATGGTGACGAATTGCGCTGGGTGCGCGGTACAACGGGCGAGAATGATATTATCATCTCGACGTCGGCAGGGCAGGCTGTGCGCTTTAATGAGAAAGATGTTCGTCCAATGGGTCGCGCGGCGCGTGGCGTACGTGGCGTACGCTTACGTCCAAATGACACTGTAGTCGGTATGGACGTCGTATCTGATCCAAAGACGCAGAAATTGATTGTGATTTCGACAAAGGGTTATGGCAAGATGACTGCCGCGACTAACTTCCCACCACATAAGCGTGGCGGAGTAGGTGTGAAGGTGGCTGCCGTAACGGCTAAGACTGGTCCAATTGCGGCAGTTCACACACTTGATCCAGAAGCAAAAGAGATCATTATGATGTCGACGGGTGGCCAGGCGATCCGCGTAGCGGTGAAGGATATTCCTACACTTGGTCGCGCAACGCAGGGCGTACGTGTGATGCGTATGAATGAAGGTGATACAGTGGCATCTATCGGTATTATTCCGAAAGAGGAAGAGGCCGAAGATGAGGCTGGTGTTGATGCAAAAGCAGCGAAGACAGAGAAGCCTGCTAAAAAATAACACAAATATTATAAAAACATCCCCATATGGGGATGTTTTTTGTTATGCTTATGATAGGAGACAATAATAAATGGAAAAAGAAGAGAAAGGCGCTATAGAAAAGGCGATACCAGACCGCGCTCCAGATCAAGAGGACGCTCAGGAAGAAATTGAGCACAAAACACCGCATGAGGTATGGGTAGCTTTGGGCGGTATAGTGCTGATAGTGATCATTGCGGCTATTATATTTATTCCAGCGCTCGTAAGGTTAAATAGTAAATAATACAAATTTATTCATGCTCATTGTAAAAAATACATAAACAGATAAGCATAAGCTATTTGGGTGAGTACATTTGAGACTCACCCTTTTTGCGTGCTATATTATATATATGGAATATGAAGGAATTGGTGGCTTATTGGCCTTTGTGTTGGGGTGGTTACTCGCTCAAACCGGTAAATTGATTGGCGATATGATTTCAGTGCGTCGCCCACTAACTTTTAAAGAAGTTGTAGATTGTTTTGTGCGGAGCGGTGGTATGCCAAGTGGCCATACGGCTAGTTTTGTGGCTTTAATTACATTTTTTGCGATAAAGAATGGCCTATTCGCTAATATTACCGTGTTGGCGCTAGCGATGGGGATTATCGTGATTTATGATGCTGTAAATGTGCGCTATGCAGTGGGAGAACAGGGGAAAATGCTGAATGTAATGGCGATGGATGGGAAGCTTAAAAAGAAGCTTAAAGTAGTAGAAGGGCATACGGTCCCTCAGGCGATTGTGGGCGGTCTAATTGGCCTAATGGTAGGTATTATTACCGGCTGTGTGCTCTAAATTATAAATTAGTTCAAAAAAGTCAAAAAAAGTGCTTGACACTTTTTCTAGGGTGGTATAAGATAAGAACAGTTCAACTGCGAGAGGACAATTATTTGACACCCTTGTTAGCTGAGCTTTTAAATTTTATGTAATTTAACAATTTAGTTGTGCAATTAAAGAACGTCAATTATATGATGTTCGTCATCGTCAGTCTTTTATTTTTATTGAGTTTTCAAATTCAACTTTAATGGAGAGTTTGATCCTGGCTCAGGATGAATGCTGGCGGCGTGCCTAATACATGCAAGTCGAGCGGCAGCGAGGGTTTCATCCTACTCTGGAATACTTCGAGGGTAGAATGAAACCTGTCGGCGAGCGGCGGACGGCTGAGTAACGCATGGGAACGCACCCCAAACTGAGGGATAACTAGTCGAAAGATTAGCTAATACCGCATGTGATCTTCGGATTAAAGCTTTCGGGCGGTTTGGGAGCGGCCTGTGTACGATTAGATAGTTGGTGAGGTAATGGCTCACCAAGTCGACGATCGTTAGATGGTTTGAGAGGATGATCATCCAGACTGGGACTGAGACACGGCCCAGACTCCTACGGGAGGCAGCAGTAGGGAATCTTTCACAATGGGCGAAAGCCTGATGGAGCAACGCCGCGTGCAGGATGAAGGCCTTCGGGTTGTAAACTGCTTTTATAAGCGAGGAATATGACGGTAACTTATGAATAAGGATCGGCTAACTACGTGCCAGCAGCCGCGGTCATACGTAGGATCCGAGCATTATCCGGAGTGACTGGGTGTAAAGAGTTGCGTAGGTGGCGTCTTAAGTAGCTAGTGAAATCTGGTGGCTCAACCATTCAGACTGTTAGCTAAACTGAGATGCTCGAGAGCGTCATGGGTAACTGGAATTTCTAGTGTAGGAGTGAAATCCGTAGATATTAGAAGGAACACCGATAGCGTAGGCAGGTTACTGGGGCGTTTCTGACACTAAGGCACGAAAGCGTAGGGAGCAAACGGGATTAGATACCCCGGTAGTCTACGCCGTAAACGATGGATACTAGCTGTGGGGGGTATCGACCCCTTCCGTAGCGAAGCTAACGCGTTAAGTATCCCGCCTGTGTAGTACGATCGCAAGATTAAAACATAAAGGAATTGACGGGGACCCGCACAAGCGGTGGAGCGTGATCTTTAATTCGATGCTAAACGATAAACCTTACCAAGGCTTGACATCCAGGGAAGGCCTCCGAAAGGAGTCTGTGCCTTCGGGAACCCTGTGACAGGTGATGCATGGCCGTCGTCAGCTCGTGTCGTGAGATGTTTGGTTAAGTCCATCAACGAGCGCAACCCTTGTCAGTAGTTGGATTTTTCTACTGAAACTGCCCCGGTAACGAGGAGGAAGGAGGGGATGATGTCAGGTCAGTATTTCCCTTACGCCTTGGGCTAGAATCGCGCTACAATGGCCGGTACAATGCGAAGCGAAGTCGCGAGATGAAGCAAATCGCATCAAAGCCGGTCCCAGTTCGGATAGGAGGCTGAAACTCGCCTCCTTGAAGTCGGAATCGCTAGTAATCGCAAATCAGCATGTTGCGGTGAATACGTTCCCGGGTCTTGTACACACCGCCCGTCAAACCATGAGAGTCACCAACACCCGAAGTTCGTTTCGGCGGCCTAAGGTGGGGGAGATGATTGGGGTTAAGTCGTAACAAGGCATCCGTACCGGAAGGTGCGGATGGATTACCTCCTTTCTAGGGAGAATGATGCGCACGAATCTGCAAAGATGCGTGTAGCTAGGTCGGTTGCAATAGTAGATATAAGCTTAATTTACTATATTTATCTGGTTTACCAGATGCAACATAAGCTTCAGATACTGCGATGAAGTGATTGCACAACCAAGTTGTTAAGATATCGTTCAGAAGCCAGCCGTGAGGCTGGATTTTTGGTTTGAGTGAGGATAATTTATTGACTAACAGATGCGGCGTATCCTAAAATTATTGAAGATAGGATACGAAAACGGGGTTGTAGTAAGTATTGAACATTAAAAATGTCTTTAGAAAAGGGGGTGGTTGTTTTGGGAACCTTTCAAGTTGAACAATGGTAAAGTTGTTGTGGCGGAAAGTATTAAGCCGGAGCTTATGAAGATGCTGCAAGAAGCGACGCTAAAAAAGGGAGGAGAACTTACATTTAATGAGGTGAAGGCGGATTTAAATATGCCTGATCCAAATTGTTATGCTCCATATTTTGGGACGTTTCAGGCAGCGGCGAAAAAAGCATGGTCGAAAGCGCAAAGGATTTTGGCGACGCAAAGAGAAACTGAAACTGGAAAGATAGCCGGAACAGAAAGGAAAGAAGAGATGGCTAAAAGAGGAACAGGAGCAAAAAAAGCGGGACGACCCACGAAGTACTCCGATGATCAAATTAGAGCAATGATGAAGGAGTACTTTAAATCTCATGGAGAATTGCCGGGTTTCGCGACGTTTAAGAAAGAACATCCTGACGTAACGATACGGCTGGACAGATTCCGAGAAATCGTTCATCAAACTGATCCTGATGTATTGGGATGGGTGTATGAAGAAACTTCTGGCGATGGGGGACTTGAAGCATCCGAGGAGTCTGAAGGTAGCGGGGCTATTCTCGCATCTGAGGGACTTACGGCAGGCGATGAGGCCGCTGATTCCGAAGCGGCTAGTGATGGGGTTGTCTCTGAACCCGAAGAGCCCATCGAAGTGCCTGGAGAGGTCTTTAAGGAACCTGAGACGGCCGATCTCGCTTCGGGCGCAGAAGAGGTTGTCGGTCTCGGAGAGGATGCAGTAGTCGAGGCGCCTCAGGGGGAAGTTGCAGCGATCGATTCGGGCACGGAGCCTGAATGTGAGGAGTCTGATGGTAGCGGGGCTATTCTCGCATCTGAAGAGCCTACGGAAAAAACTATTGTTGATCCCGAGACGGCCGATTCTGCGTCTGGTGAAGATTCTGACAGTAAAGGGACTTCCAATGACGATGGTGAGCCTAAGGATGTTGATCCTGCCGAGAAGCCCAAGGGGGCTGACGGTAAGACCATTCCTGCGCTTGAAGGCTTTTACGGATATGGCGGAGTAGCTTCCTGTTGTCTTTTCGGCGATAATTACAGCATTAGTCCAAATATAATGTCATGCGGCGGAAAGCGTAGCATGGAGCTGAAATTATGCACAATACCGGCGATGGATGGTGGCAGTATTGATCTGTCGGTCGCAATATCTGGTGACAGGGATCCGTCTAGCACGACACCGTGCGATAATGGATCGGACTTACGCGTAGTGATGAAAGATGCAATGACCACATTCCATGTAAAAGGAATGGGGTTAAGCAAGTACTCGCTTAACCGAAGCGTGAGGAACAAGAGGGCGTCTCTTACGATTGCTACCATAAAACGAAGCCTGAAAATTGTTTTTGAGAATTGTTCGGTAATTACGGTAAGGGACGATGTCGTCGATAATATGAGCGGCGAGTTTACATTAGCCATAGAGGCGAAAGTTGGCGCTATTTACATGTGTGCAGGATGTGAATTCGAAGCCATAAGTGACTCCACGGAAAAATCTTCGAAAGCCTAAAGACATTAAAACGGACTAAGTCCCGCTTGAGTGCATATGATGCATAGAGTGGGACTTTTTATTTATAATGTAATTATGGATCGCAAGCTGGTGTTTATTGTGGGGAGCTTTTGCGGGGGTGCTTGCGGCGGCGGTGGCAATTAGTGTTGGCGCAATGAT
>JAEETK010000018.1 GCA_016290315.1 Candidatus Saccharimonadota bacterium
TACGTTGCATCTTCAGATAGCTGCACGTTAGCTACTAATATGAAGAGCGTCAGTAGCGCCATGTGGGACTTTGATGTTCCTAATATGGATCGTAATACCGACAGTAATGGCAACCCTATAGTTAATTCGGATGGCTGGTATGACTATAAAGAAGATGGCGATAAGTACTTCCATGGCAACGAAGGCATCGCGCCCCTATCTGGCACAAATACGGTTTACATGAATAAAAATTCAGCTATTGATGGGACGGAACTATCGACCGAGCAAAATGGTCTTTCCGTAAAGGATATAAATGGTGCCGCCTTTGATGGTATTTGGTATGGCAACTCTATCATGGCTACAGCAACTGGATTAAGCGGTTCTTGGTCCTTCCATTATAGTGGTCGTGGTTGCGCTGTTGGCTTTGTTTTCGGCTCTGCGGTGCCCTATGCAATGCCGAAACCAAAAAAGACAGTAGATAAAACTCAGGCGAGGGTTGGCGACACCGTTACGTACCGCATTTCTCAGGAAGTGCCGAATAACTACTCCGGCGAGGCAGATATTGTGACGTTCATGAATTTGTGGAGTAGGTATGACACTATTCCTCAAAATAA
The DNA here is from genome assembly GCA_016290315.1 of Candidatus Saccharimonadota bacterium. Lineage (GTDB taxonomy): Bacteria > Patescibacteriota > Saccharimonadia > Saccharimonadales > Saccharimonadaceae > UBA2834. The sequence goes on from JAEETK010000018.1 coordinate 594, forward strand.
GGGCTACAGCGCGCTCAAAATAAGCGACAGCTTTAATAATAGCCTTACATTACCAGCGGCTAGCACTATTAAAATCGTCGACGAAAATAATAATGACGTTACTTCTCAATTTACAGTTGCAATTAGTGGGCAAAATGTCACAGCTACCGCCAAGAATGCAACCGGTATCAGTTTCTATGGCCATACCTATACAATGACTGTCAAGGCTACCGTAAAATCAACAATCACTGGATCTCCAGTTCAAAACTTGGCGCAGACTAGCTACACTCCAGTAGACGGTAGTGAAACAACCCTTCCTTCCGACCCAGTAGAAACAAAAATTTATCATACGGTCGTTACGAAATATATTAATGACGAAACCGAAGAAGAGATTGCCGATCCAACTTCCGAAGATTACGAACATGGCAAGTCGTATGATACTGACGAATCGGACGATATTCCTGAAAAATTCGTTCTTGTTAAAACTCCAGACAACGCTTCTGGTACCGTGAATCAGGACATCGAAGTAATTTATCGCTATCTCCCACCAAAAAAGGTCACGGCTCGTTACATTGATGATGAAACCGGAAAGCCAATTAGTGATCCTATCAGTGGCGAATACCCGCAGGGCGGTGATTATGAAACCATCCCTCTCCCAGACGATCCAAAAGGCTATAAGCTTGTAAAAATGCCAGATAATGCTAAAGGCGTGATGGGAAACAAAGATATTGAAGTTATCTATCGTTATCGAAAAGTTAAGAATCCAAACACGGCAGATATTAGCACAAAAGCATTTATTGGTGTAATCATCGCTAGTGTTATGGGTGGAGGATTATTCTTAGGACTCAAGCGACGTCGCTAGAAGACAAAAAGTATTTTTTCTCAATTTTTATACAGCCGCAAAATGCGGCTGTATTTTTTGACACCTATCAGACAAAAAGATATACTAAACTCAAGAAAAAAGAGGAGTTATTATGTGTGGAATTGTGGGATACGTTGGTAAACGAACTGCACAAAATGTGCTATTAAATGGACTCAAGCGTCTCGAGTATCGTGGATACGATTCTGCCGGTATTGCTACTCTAGATGATAATAATGATCCGCATGTTGCGCGCTCCGTAGGGAAGATTGCTGAGCTAGAGAACGTTCTACTCGCAAAGCCGCACGATGGCCATCTTGGCATTGGCCATACTCGCTGGGCTACGCACGGTGGAGTAACCGTTGCGAATGCTCATCCGCATCATGTTGGAAATGTCTATCTTGTCCATAATGGTATTATTGAGAACTACAAAGAACTCAAGAAAGGTCTGTCTAGCTATAAATTTCAGTCCGATACAGACACAGAAGTATTTGCCGCGCTAATCGATAGTTATTATAAAGATGGAGTATCTCTAAAGGATGCGGTCGCAAAAGCTGCCAAGAAAGTTCGTGGCACTTATGGCATTGCAGTTTTCTCACCAAATGAACCAGGCTCTATCGTGGTTGCTCGACTTGGTTCGCCGCTTATTATTGGTATCGGCCACGGCGAAACTGTCATTGCTTCTGACGCATCGGCGTTATTGGGTTATACCCGTGAGGCTATTTACCTCAACGATGGCGAATTGGCTGTCTGCACGGAAAATGGCGCGGAGGTATTCAATCTCAACCTCAAACATCTCAATGCTAGCCCAGAAACGATTGAGGGCGATGTTGAGCAAATTCAGAAGGGTGGCTATGATCATTTTCTTCTCAAAGAAATCATGGAGCAGGCCACTACTCTCCATAACACACTTTCCGGCCGTATAGACCTTAAAAATGGCAAGATGCACCTAGGTGGGCCAAATCTTTCTGAAGAGGAGATGCGCAATATTCATCATGTAGTTATTGTCGGTTGTGGAACCGCTTATTATGCAGGCTTGCTCGCGTCATACTATATGGAGCAACTCGTTCCAGACTTAACTACCGAAGTTGTAATTGCGTCAGAATATCGCTATCGCTCGTTCCATTTGCCAAAAGACTCAGTTGCCCTAATTGTCTCTCAGTCGGGCGAGACCGCCGATACGCTTGCATGTTTGCGCGAAATAAAGAAACGTGGCATAAAGACGCTTGGTATCGTGAATGTGATCGGCTCCACGATTGCTCGCGAAGTTAACGGTGGCACCTACGTGCATGCCGGTCCAGAAATTTCCGTTGCTTCCACGAAAGCATTTACGGCTCAGGTGGTAACAATGATAATGTTCGCCGGCATGCTTGCGGAATATCACGGTGGCAACGCTGAATTAATCGCTAAAATTACCAAAGAACTATCCATGCTGCCGAAAGAGATCGAAAAGACTCTCAAGAATCATCGCGACGAAATTAAGGCTTTAGCTAAAAAGTATGTTAAATATAACAATGCTCTATACCTTGGACGCGATACGGCCTACCCAATCGCGCTAGAGGGTGCTTTGAAGTTGAAAGAGATTTCATATACGCACGCCGAGGGTTATGCGTCTGGCGAGCTTAAGCATGGGCCTATTGCACTTGTTGATGAAACTTTCTTTGAGGTATTCAACATTCTAGATAACTGGCTGTTTGATAAGTCTATTGGCGGCCTTCATGAAGTCCGCGCTCGCGGCGGTAAGGCAATTGTGTTTACTAATAGCAAAGCCGAAATTGAAGCCGATGATATTGTTCGCATTAACAGTAAGATTAAGATTCTTGCGCCTCTACTTCTCAACACTCTCCAGCAATTGTTTGCATATTATATTGCAGTCGGTCGTGGTAATGATGTGGATCAGCCGCGCAACTTAGCTAAATCGGTTACTGTGGAGTAGTATGCCTTCTCGCGCTCGCTCAAAAGATTCAAATAAGGCCAGCCGACGCGCTCAAAGAAAAGCGCGTAAGGCTGACGAGCGCAAACGTCCGGAATATCCGCGGATCGATTTTAAGTCAATCCTATATTGTATGAAAATTTACCGAAAGGCAGTTGGTCCGCGTAGGTATTTTTTCTGGTTCTATCGTGTCGTATCGTCGGTTACTCCTGCCTTGACGGCGGTTATCGCTGGTTATGTTGTGACCTGTATTTCGGACGCAGTAGTCTCCCCAACGCATGACCTAACCTCTTTTATTGTCGCCGTGGCGATACTGCTGTCCGTGCAGTTTATTACGATAGTTCTGTATGCTATTTATCGTCTTCTTTCGATTTCCGCAAGCCAAGAGACATATATTTACGTAAGTGAACTTGTGGCGACGAAATACATTCAAATTCCGCTCGCCATGCGTGAAACGCAGGAATTCGCCGATAAATTTGAACGCGTGCGCGAATTTGGTCTATCAATCGACTATGTTTCAACGAGCGCTATCACCGTGGCCTCTTCGGTGATTAGTTTAATATCAATTATTGTCGCAACATTAGTGGTCTCGCCGTTTATTACAGTAGCAATACTAATAGCCGCAATTCCATCTTCAATATTAAGCCTTCGTATAGCTGCTCGCGAGCGACGCAATTGGCGCGAGTTTACAAAAGATCGTCGCATTGCTTCGGCTATTGAGCGCAAAATTACCAATTCTGACTCTGCGCTGGAAATCGAGTTAAATGGTCTGTCGAAACACCTCGTTTTACAGATGATAAAAGCTCGCCGACGCAGCCAAGAACAAGATATTGCCGATAATAAAGCCTTCTTTTTGCCACGTTTCGGCGCGGACATTTTACAGGATGTAGTCGGATATATCGTTTTAATAATTGTAGCAATTCAAATTATTTATGGCCGTTTGGCAATTGGTCAATTTCTTACCGTGCGAACTTTATTATCTCAATTAAATAACAATATTAGTAGCTTCTTTGAAAGTATAACGGCCATCAATACTAGCTTAGTTAATGCGACGGATTTTATGGAGTTTATGGAAACGCCCGCTCAACATTCCGGCGATATAGAAGTCAATCATTTGCCAAAAATCGAATTCAAGCATGTCAGCTTTATGTATCCGCATTCTGACCATTTCGCCATTGAAGATGTAAGCTTTACGCTTAATCCAGGCGACAGTCTTGCGATTGTTGGCGAAAATGGTGCAGGGAAGACTACATTGATAAAACTTCTAATAGGTGCATATATGCCGCAAGAAGGCATGATTTACGTAGATGATCATCCAATCTCCGAAATCGATCGCGAATCATACCTTGGCCAGATTGGAGCACTTTTTCAAGATTACTCCCGCTACGATTTTGCTACATTGGGAGAGAATGTTTGGTTTGGCAATGTAGAGAAGCCATATAGTCGTAAAGCTATCATGGAAGCGCTCGACGATGCGGGCTTAGGCAATCTAGCTATTGATTATAAGAATGGTCTTAATCAGCTTTTGTCCAAGGATATAGATGCTAAAAATGCCACCAATATATCGGGCGGGCAATGGCAACGTCTTGGTATTGCACGCGCCTTTTTCCGCTCGCCTAATATCTTAATTCTTGACGAGCCGACATCCTCAGTCGACGCAAAATCGGAATACGAAATATTTCGCAGCATCATTAAAAAACAGCAAGGGAAGAGTACTGTTATTATTTCGCATCGTTTTTCGACTGTGCGTCGCGCGGAAAAGATAATTGTGCTCGACCATGGCAAAATAATTGAACAAGGTACGCATAGTGAATTAATTGCGCAAGACGGTGTTTATAAAGAAATGTTTGAACTTCAAGCTGAAGGTTATGCTTAAAAGTAGTAAAATATAGTTATGCGTAAGTCACGAAAAACAATGTTTTTTATAACTATCAGTATAGCCGTGATAATTTTTCTCGGCCTTGTCACTTTAATTCTTTCGCCAAAGACCTTAGCCGATACGGCCTATGATGGCGTTATTCTACTAGTGTCTGTAATTAGTATCGCAATTGCAATCTATTCTGAGATTGAGCTAAATGCCGAATCGCGTCGCGTCGAAAAAATGGTCCACGAAATCAATCGAATGCGTGAGAACCTCGCTAACGATGTAGCAATCGATAAAAACGCGCGCTACAAGCTTGATAAGATTATTGCGCTAGACGAAGAGATATATAAAAAGGTCGGCGGTCGCAAGAAAACGGCTGATTTAGTAAAGGATAAAAAACAAACGGCCCAGAAAGCATAGGGTGGCATTACCAAGGTGTAATGGCTATATTGCTTATGTTAGAATAAGGATATATGGACATAAATCTATTAGATTTTTATTCGAGATTAGGCACAATTGCGATTATTCTTTTACTAGGTTTTATTCTTGGTAAATTGAAACTCATATCGTCCAAGACGAATAAAGACCTCGTCAATTTGCTCCTCACTGTTTTTATGCCAGCTTCGCTGTTTATGGCTTTTCCTGCGGCATATAGTGAAGAGACATCGGAGATTTTTCTTGCGGGCCTTATTGGTGGTTTTGTTGTAATGTTTGCAATTATTTTATTGTCGCTTCTTATTTTTAATAAGAAATGGTACAAGGGCAAGCTTCGCTACGAATCGCAATTTGCCCTTATTTTTAACAACGCAACCTTCTTGGGATACCCGATAATATCTAGCACATTTGGCGCTCAGAGCTCGGCTGTCATTGCGTATTGTGGTTTCATAATTGCATTTAATATTGCACTATTCTCGTACGGAGTCTATCTATTTAAGCATAGAGTTGATAGTAAACTGATTCTGAATGTCATTACGAATCCTAATATTATTGCAGTCGTATTGGGCGTATTAGTATTCTTGACCAGCTTTAAAATACCCCTCTTTCTTGATGATGCGGTAAGATTTACGAGCAACGCTACCACGGCTTTATCGATCATTTGCGTAGGTTTCATGTTGAGTACGGCAAAGTTTTTGGAGCTATTCAAGAAATGGAAGCTGGCACTTACCGCACTAATACAGTTGATTGTTGGGCCACTTGCCACCTACGGCTTGCTTGTTGCACTACAATACGTCGCGCGGGGCGCGGGCTTCTTCTTTCCAGACGAAGTTGTGGTGGTTTGTACACTTATTCAGGCTTTACCGACCGCTACTAGTCTCGGACTCTTCGCATCAAAATATGGTGGCGACGAAAAAGAGGCTTCGCAACTTGTCACGATGTCTACGATTTTCTCGATTATTACTATGCCGATAATGGTCGGTTTATTATTAATTCATTAAATTACATAATTAACTTATCAGTACTTGAGTCAACTATTTGCTGGCAACCACGGTGGTGATGATTGGTTTTGTTGAATCAATCGCGAGAGTGCTTTTCACGGTAACGGTGGCAGTTGCCGCTATGCCATTATGAGTTTTTGCCGTAATTGTGGCCTTCCCAATTTTCTTACCAGTCACCGTACCGCCTGTAACGGTTGCGATATTTGTATTACTACTTGACCAAGTTACGGTATTGTTTGTGACATTACTCGGCGAGACGGTTGCTGTTAGACGATAAGAGCTTCCGACCTTAATTGTAATTGCGGAAGAGTTTAGTTTAATGCCCGTAGCTGAGATTGTGGTTGTTGCGGTGGTGACGGTCAGTGTAGCAGATACTTCTTTGCCATTAATTGAGCGAGCTTTTATCGTAACGGTGCCAGCTTTTTTGCCTGTCACTTTGCCGCCTGTAACGGTTGCGATATTTGTATTACTACTTGACCAAGTTATATTTTTATTAGTTGCATTGCTTGGAAGTACGCTCGCAGTAAACGTTATAGTGCCGCCAACTTTTATTGATGCGCTAGATGGTGAGATTTTTACTCCAGTTACTTCAATTACGCTTGGTGTTTTTGAGAGAACGGTAATAGTCGCAGAAGCGGTCTTGCCATTGTGTGATCGTGCGGTTATCGTGGCGGTTCCAACATTCTTGCCCGTAATAACACCGCCGCTCACGGCAACAATATTTGCGTTACTACTTGACCAAGTGATTGCTTTATTTGTAGCATTACTCGGTTGGATGGTAGCGCTTAGGCGATAAGTATCACCGACTTCTATGCTCACATTTGTCGTATTTAGTCGTATGCTTGACACGCTTATTGTGTTAGGCGTAGTTGGCTTCGGTTGTTGTGGTTGGGTTTGAGGTTGCGTCGGCTGTTCGGATTGCTTTGCTTTTACGGTAATTGAAGCAGATGCTTTGGTATTTTCGTTTGCTTCTGCAAAAATGTAAGCAATGCCTTCCTTAACGCCAGTAACGACCCCGTTTTCGTTCACTTTTATGATATCCTCGTTGCTGCTAGACCAGGTCACCTTATCGGTCGAATCGGCTGGCGTTATTACGGCTACTAAGGTAGTCGACTCTCCTATCGCAATCGTGGCAGAGTCAGGGTTTATATATATTTCGGTAGCATGGATATCCGAAGAGTCGCCAGGTAACGTAGTGTCGTCATCGCTGGTCGGAACGTCATCTTGAGTACTGTCGTCCCCTGAACTTGTTTGCGGCCGTTGCTCCGTGCTTTGTTGAGGGTTATTTTTGGTGGGGGTAGGTTTTGGTGAGACGAGATTTGCGATAAATGCAATCACTCCAAAAATCAAAATAGATATCGCCGCAAAACCGCATATTACCGCTATGATGAAATTTCTTTTTTGATTTGGACCATCGAAATACATCTTGCCTCTTTTTAAAATTATAGCACGAGCGTAAGCACTTCAGCTGGCGTAAGTTTTAATAGTCACATAATGACTGAGCATTTAATAAATCATCTAACGTTGTAGCTTTGTCTATTGTAGAATATTTCGCAAATCGCTCTTCGGTTTTTGCTATATTTTTTAACTGCTCAAAATCGACTTCCTCAACTTCTATTTGTTCTCCACCGTCTAGTTTTTGCGGTTCTTGCGATATAAAACTAGTCGCAATAAAAGTGTAGACTAGCCAATCAATCTTCATGAATGGTTGATGTACTTCTACTAATTTCCAAGTGCGGAAAGACATGCCGGTCTCTTCTAGCATTTCGCGTTTTGCGGCGTCTAATTCTGTTTCTGCTGGATTATCATTTCGTCCACCCGGTAGATCGTAGAACCAATCTTTTCGTGGCTGTTTTTGGCGCGTAATTATGATTTTATTATCTTTTATGGCAATTATCTTTACTGTATCTGTTCGGCTTAGCATCTCGAATGTTTCGGTTGTACCATCAAAAAGCTTCTGTGGCCATTGATACACGTTAAAAATCTTCCCTGAAAAAACCAATTCTGCTTTTTCTGGAACTGTTAATATTCCATTGGGTATATATTTGCGCATATCATCATTTTATCATTCTCAATAATTTATTCGAGCAATGTGGAAAAATAATACGGAGGAGTCTAGATTGATTTTGCTAAAAAATATGTTAAAATATTAACATGTAGCACATTTAATTGCCAACGGACAGTAATGTAGGAGGGTTACTTTATGACAAGTATTGTTGGTGGCCCCAGTAAGGCCGAACTGGTCTTTAACTTGGGATTCGTTGATCTTGAGGGCAGAACGCCGATCCAATTTATTTTGAGCGATGGCGGAAAGCTCGAAGGCTTCATCTTCGCTCTCAAACAGCTGCGGAATGAGGAAGGTAAAGTAGTGACGAAGTATATGCTCCAGGGAATTTTTGGGGAAGATTGTTATACTGGGTGCTATGATTACACTAATCGCACCGGCTGGATTGAAAGGGGCGAAGTACCTTTTTGAAAGCAGCAAAAACTATGCTACCACCCGCATCAACGATGCGGGTTTTTCTTTTATCGCGGAGTTTCTTTTAAGACATGAAAAAGCCGCCCAGGCAAGCCGGGCGGCGGAAAGGGATCGAAGGGGCGGTAACAGCCAGTTATTCCGGGCGGGTCAGTATAGCATATCCAGTATGATCCTCTGTGTTGTAGAACATTCTGAATTTGATGCCGTGAACACCATGGGCAAAGCATCTTCCGTCCAGGTTCAGGCGGTGACCAGAGCCGTCTTCGTGCGAAAGGCCGTAGAGCTCTGTGACTTTGATGGCTACGCCCTTCGCGGAAGGGGTCTGGGCTGCAAACTTCATCGTTACCTGCACATCTTTGTCGTAGACGTACTCATAAGCGGTGAAAATTGTGCCTCTTTCCGGTCCATCGAGAATCTCGTACCGTACATCCATACGTAGAGAACTCCTTTCATAATGTACTCCCAATCTTGCGACTGGGGTGAAATGTTGTCTCACAATTGAGCCAACAACCGCAATTATACTACGTTAGCAACTATTTGTCAATAGTATCCTTTATTATCTCAGGCGTCAAAACATCCTTCGTGAGCATAAAAGATATATAATTATTAATCAGATATGAGGTATAAGATTAATAAAGACTTAAAGCGGTATATTGAACAAAATATTCTCCCCGAATATCAGAAGAACGAGGCGGGGCATGACATTAACCATATTAATAACGTTATTAAACATAGCCTTAAATTTGCAGAGAGTGTAAAAGATGTCAATTATAACATGGTGTACACTATTGCCACCTATCATGACATCGCGCATCACATTGATGCTAAGAACCACGAAAAACTATCCGCCGAAATACTTGCGTTCGACGAGCGGCTAAAGGATTTCTTTGACGATGAGCAGATAAAAGTTATGTCCGAAGCCGTCTATGATCATCGATCCAGCAGGGAGGGTGACCCAAGGAGCATTTATGGCAAAATTGTTGCTTCGGCAGACAAGAAGATGAGCTTTGATGACCCATTAAAAAGGACTTATTCTTATCGGATGGAGCATTTTTCAAATAGTACTCTTGCCGAAATTTGCGAGGAGTCGCGTCAGCATTTGATAAATAAATTCGGTAAAAGTGGTTATGCAAATAAGAAAAGTTATTTTGAAGACCCAGACCACGATAAGTTTTTAGAGCATATTCGCAACCTGACTTCAGATAAGAAGAAATTTGAGCGAAGATATATCAAAGTAAATCATATTAGCCCTTTAGACTGGCTAACGAAAGATGTCCGATGCGATTTAAAAAAGTATATTTCCGACAATATTCTTCCTGAATATTCAAAAAATGATGGTGGACATAATCAAGCGCATGTCATGGAGGTTATTCGTCGTAGCTTTGAATTGAATAAGGCGTTTCATCTAAGTCTAGATCCGAATATGATGTATGTTATTGCGGCCTGTCATGATCGGGGTAAATACGAAGATCACGAAAAGCATCATTTAATTGCCGCTCGATACTTTATAAATGACAACAACTTTTGTCAGTTTTTTGATAATCAGCAACGCGCTATTATTAAAGAGGCTATCGAGGATCATCGCTCTTCAAAAGAGGACGAGCCGCGCTCTACTTATGGCAAATTAATTTCTTCTGCCGACCGCAATTCTAGAATCGACATCGTTTTCGTGCGGAGCTTCTTTGTCGCTCACGAACGAATGCCAGATGCGGTAATATCAGATTATCTAGACTATACCATCGAAAGGTTGTCCAAGAAGTATAGCGAAACTAATCCTGAAAATATGTTTTATGAGGATAGAATTTATAAATCTTTCTTACGTGAAATGCGTAATTTATTAAAGAATGAAACGGAATTTAAAGATAGATATTGTTCCGTGAATCATATTTCGTCTAGGCAAAATTTAGTCAAGGAAGAACCTGGAGCAATTGAATTCTTGTCGGGATACTAACATCTTGACGGAATTCAAAAAAGCTATTGTTTATTATATATAGCTGGGATACAATAGTCTCAACGTTAGTATGACGTTAGGAGGTGTAGAGTTCTTCAAATCTCAACTAGCTGCGAGAGAAATGGAGAATGGTCGATGTTATTCAGGAGGGGTCCTGTAGCATCTCGCGCCAAGGAGCGCAAAACAAAAAGGGAGAAAAACAACAAACTAGTCCGTATTTTGGCGGCTACGTTCTTGGGTGTTTTTGTCTCGGTTCTTTTTGTGAACCTGATTATTATAGGATATAGGGCTTCTGTGGCTGAATCTCTCGAGAGTGGAACGCGCATCGAAGAAGAATCAGAGTTGGTATATTATCTAACGGTAAAATATAATGGCGTTGATAAGCATGGCGTAGAATCCACTGATGCGGTTACTTCAAATATTAAGAGCGGAATAGTAGAGGTCGTTGATCGTATTCCAGATGGCCTTGATTTTGTTGGCTTTCAAACAACGCAAACTGGACTTATTGGTGCGGTAAATCGTAGCGATAATACCATCTCTTGCCCTGGTCGCGTAATTGATGATACTAACGAACAGTCTGCTGAGGCGGGGGTATGGAACGCGGCTCGCACGGAATTTACTTACCATGGATTGCATTATTATTCTGACACCAGAACGATAAAGCTTAAGGCAATAGATATTCAAGCCGGTTGTGATTTAGTAGTAGGTATTATCACAAAGACTCCATCTCTTGGAGACAGGGAGCGTATGGATTTTTATAATACTGGCAGGGCTGGCGAAAAACTCATCAATAAGGACTCGAACACTGTTCATGTCTGGATGGGTAAAGATACCACGCCGTCAATTTATAATGTAACCTACAGCTATACTGGCGATATACCGGAGGGCGCCCCTACGCCACCTAGCAATCAATCATATACACAGGGCTCGACTGTTGGTGTAGCTATGGAGCCATCCATTGATGGATATGAATTTTCAGGGTGGACGACGTCTGATGCTACTGTTAGCGATGGGGTGTTTACTATGCCAAGTAATAGTGTAAATTTTGTGGGTATCTTCACTAAGAAGCAAGCCACTACGAAATACACGGTTACTTACGCGATAAATGGCGATGCTCCAGCGGGTTACATTGCTCCTAAGGAAAAGTTTTACGAGGCTGGCGAAATTGTTAATTTAGATTCAAGCCAAGCTAATGATGTTATTGATGATTACATTTTCTCTGGATGGGTATCCGACGGGTTGAATATAATTAATGGGAGCTTTGTGATGCCTGAAAGCAACGTTACTTTTACGGGCAGCTTCACTCGTCAGGCCTACAGCGTTACTTACGCTTTTGAGGGCGATGTCTTACCGCCAAATGCATCATCATTGTTGCCCGAAACAGTAAGCTACCATGCTGGAGATGTTGTAACTCTTGCCACTAATCCAAGCGCGGACGGCTATTACTTCATGGGGTGGTATAGCAAGTCGTCTTTTACTATGCCAGCAAATAATCTTGTAATAAATGGCGAATGGATGGTTCAGGCGGGCGTTTTTTCGCCAACTATTTCGGTCAGTATTCCCAATCAAGAAGATAGTTATCATATTGATCAGACCGTAGAATTCGACGTTATTATTACGAATACGGCAGATTTTCCTATTACTAACATTCAAGTGATTGAGCAACTCGACGGCGCGGTATTTATAACTGGAGCTGGCTATGCTCTCTCGGAAGATTACCTTGCAACCATTCCTATTCTTGCTGCCGGTGAGAGTATTACATTAAAGGCGCAGTATGAGATTACGAAGGATGAGACTGGCGAGATTGCGAACGTCGTAGCTATATCTGGAGCTACGGCAGATGAAGCGAATTATAATATCGACACGACCAAAGACTATACGGCTTCCGTTACTTTTAATACGAAAAGCTGGCAGGATATCCCAGTCCTAACTGGCGTGCGTATGGGCGATATATTACCATATGTGTCAATCATAGTAATAGGAATAATCTGTATCAATGTACGAAAGATAACTACTCGCGAATCTAGTCTTTGGAAGTGGGGGGCGAGCCTCTTCATTATTTCGAAATCGCGCCTTTATGCTTTCGTTGGTATATTTGTAATTATTTTAGCGTCTTCCTTCTCGATTTTTTTGGTTAGTGAAGTTTTCGCTACGCCAACCGAGCCAATTCCGTCTATTGAGTTAGTATCGCAGCATGCTAGTTATATAAACGGCGAGTCGGGCGCATGGAAGGTGAATAAGCAAGCTGGCTGGACCGGTCGTAATACAGCTAGGATTATTATTGACGTAGATTCTCTGATGAAACTCCAAAACGAGGATAATGATGTTCTTTTTGTTTTGGATAATGGCAATTCGATGAGAGGGGATAGGCTACAAGCGGCGAAAGATGCTTTAATCAATTTTACGAACGACTTCCTGGACGAAGGAGACAATAATATCGCTATTGTCACATTTAACCATGATTATAATATTGAAACCGATTTCACCAACGACCGCGATTTATTGCTGTCGGAAATTTCGAATATTACTGCCGAAGACGTCACCAACGGCGGCGCAAAAACAAATTACTATCAAGGGCTAAATGGTGCTGAGCGCTTACTGCGTAGTTACATCCAACGCGATAATCGAAATGTAACGATTGTTTTCTTGACTGATGGTATTCCAAATGAAGAGCTCTTGTATCAAAATGCAGAATATCAGCTTATTAAGCACAAATATTCTTTTGTTACTATTAATGCTATTCAGTATGAAATGGGTGACGCTGTTATTAGAGATTTAGCCGCAATATCGGATAGTCAATTCGTTGCGAGCAAGAATATCCTTGCTGATGTAATATCCGAGGCATCTATCGCTCCATATAAATATGACGAATTTGTCCTTACGGATCATATAGACGATGAATTCTTCACAATTTCGGGGCTCGATGCCATTCGCGCAAATAGGGGTACGGTAACATTAGAATACGAAGGCTCTACTCCCGGAATAATGTGGGATATAAGCGGCGCACTTCGCTCTGGGTTTTCAGCTCACATGGAGATAGATATAAGACTTAAAGACGAATATATCGCCGAGCCAGGGCTGTATTCGACTAACAAAAATGCATCAGTAATATCATCCTTGTATGATGCTGCTAGTGAAAACGTAACTACTGAGTCTACGCCAGTACTTAAGACTGACTATAATGTCACCTATATACCTAATGCTCCAAGCGATTGTAGTGTGTCTGGCATACCAAACCAAGAATCCCATTTCGTATATACGGCCGTAGAAATAGCAGATACTATCCCAACATGTAGTGGGTATAATTTCGCCGGCTATGAAATTGTGGAAAATCAAGTTACTAGACTTAATGACGATTATTTTCGCATGCCAGACAAGAACATTACGCTCGGTGCGACTTGGACGAAAGTTGATTTAGGAAAGCGCATGGAGGGCACGGTTCACGTTGCTAAGACTCTTTATAACGAAATCGCTAAAAGGTCTATTGCGCAGGGTCCCAATGGTGAATTTAATTTAGATAGTGGGCTCAACTTCGGCAACGCTTCGTCTGCTACTAATGGTGATGGCGCTAATACCGTCGCATCAACGGCGAGCGACGAGTATCCGATTCATTATTTCCGTGGTGCCGTCGCGGACAATAATGTACTATTCGCAGGTATTTGTTGGAAGGCTCTACGCACTACTAGCACGGGTGGCGTAAAACTGGTATATAACGGAAAAGTGGGTGGCGATAATCAATGCGACAATTCCCGTGGCACGCATGATGGTTTTGGCAATAGAACATCGCTGAGTCTTCCTGATAATTATTACTACGGTACTGACTATATATATAATGAGAATACCAAGACTTTCGCTTTATCGGGCGTAAAATACCTTGCTAGATGGGATGCTACTACGGGCGACTCGCTCGTAGGGAAATATACCTGCAGGAGCGCAAACGAGAATGGCTCTTGTGCGACTATGTATTATATAGAATCTAGACGAGATGATAGTTCTGCTTTTGTTTTGCCATTAAACTCTTCTATGTCATATTATGCGATTGGTAAAATGCAGTTCAATCCTAGCACTGATTCTATGGCCTATGTTGGATATATGTACGGGGATGTCTACTCTCGTGACAATATGACTATTTCCTCATCGCAAAGTTATGTATCGGATGCAGCAATTCTTTTCGAAACTTCACTTAGCACTGATTTCTACTATGCCGATAATATGACCTACGGCACTGAGGTGGCGGGCAAATATAGTCTCGTTAATCCATATCAAGTCGGATCCGCTTCGGACTATGCTGGCCTAGTCGGGAGATATACTTTCCGCGCTAGCCAGAGCGACTACAGCAATAATGTCATCTACTATATTGTCGCCGTGGAAGACTCTAAGATGTATTATCTTGAAATGCGAGACGGCGAAACCCTCCCAGATGTTGATACTAGTTATATGGTTGGCGACATTATTTTGGATAATGGCGACGGCACTTATACATTAAATAATGCTATTGCCTTAAAGAAGAGCGAATGGGGCTCTAGGTACGCTGAGGCTAAAGGCAAGTTCACTTGTGGCAATAATACTAATGTTACCTGTAATAACCCACAATATATTCAAGATGCTTTTATATACTCATATAGCTATATTCCAGTCAATTCTGTGCTCACTATAGCAAAATCTTATGACAACTCTGGGCTCGTGGATACTATGGTTGCAAAACTCTATGAATTGTCTCAAAATCCAAGTAACTACTCTGAATACAAGTATACCTGCGGCAACGCTTCTAGTGTTTGCGCATCTAGCGAGCTTCGTCTAGTAACTGAATATACGGCAATAGACTACACATTTGTTCATAACGTAATCTTTGGCGCTAGTGTTACTTGGAATGGAGCATCCTATACCTTGAATGACGTCAAGGGGCCCGAAAGTCACAACAATATGGCGGATATATCTACCCATCATTATATTTGTCCCACCTTTGGTCAGACCAGCTGTACTCAAGTACGCTACATTTATTACTACACCGGTTCCGGCGATGCGTATTATGTCACGCTTTCGAGTGGAGTAGACGACATCAATGATGTGCTTGCGGCAATGAAGGAGAATAAGACGAACTCTACAGTCAAGAGCGCCATCGATGCATGGTATGCGCACAATCTTATAAACTATACGGATAAAATTGAAGACACTCCATACTGCAACGATCGTAGCTTTAGGGTTTATAATGTTGGCGGCTGGAATCCAAATGGTGGTAGAACTAATGGCGGTGCCTATTTCAACGTACTGAGTTACGGCAACTCTCCTTCCTTCGATTGCTCGGCTAACGATTCATTCTCTGTTAACACGACTAATGGAAACGGCAAACTTACGTACCCCGTTGGGCTTCCGAACGAATCTGAGCTTACCCTTGCGGGGCATGGCATGAGCGGATATAGCAGTAACACGTATCTGTATACTAGTAATAGCTCTTCATGGTCTATGACTCCTTACTCATTCCACAATAATAATGCCCTCAATCTTGTCTGGAATACACGCTCGGGCTACGCCAATGTGGACACATCTTATGGCTCAGTGCGTCCTGTTATCTCTATTATTCCTGGAGCTATCATTACGGATGGCGACGGAAGCGTTGGTAATCCGTGGGTATTAGAATAGGTCGACACAGCAGGAGGTTAATATGGTACAATGAAAAAGGAGATTGTGGGGCAAAAATAAACAATAAAAGTCATTTTAGGTCAATAATAAAAAATAACAAGAGAAGGACAATCAAATGAAAAAAAACAAATAGAGCAATTATCGCTACGGCGGCTGTAGCGGTAGCCGCTACCGCTATCGCTCCGCTCGGTAATGTATTTGCTGCTACTGCGCCAACTTGGACTGGCGGTAGCTCTGCTACGATCATTCGCAAGATTCCGAATGCTTACGGTACAATCAGCAATACTTTCGGCTATACTATTACGGCAAATTCTGGCAACCCAGCTGGTGCAACGGGCGTTCCAGCCGCACCGAGTATCGTCTTTAATAATAGCTATGCTACACAAGGCGAAGCCTCCGAGGCTGCAACGATAGATTTTAGCGGTATGCAATTTGAGCGTGCTGGAGATTATTCCTATGCTATCGCCGAAAGCTCATCAACTAATCCTACCGTTTACCCGGTAAGTGGCGACACCTACACTGCGGTAGTTAGCGTACGCAATAACAATGATCTTACTGGCTTCGTTGCTAGCCTATACATTAAGGACTCTGGCGGTAACAAGCTTACGACTTTCTCTGGTACTGATTCCGAGTTTACTTTCGCAAGCACTCCAGCCTTTACGAATATTCAGGTATCCCACACCGTATCCGGCAGCGCGGCGGATCCAAGCATTTGCTTTAGCTATACTTTTGCAGCAAGCACTAACGATAGCTATGTCCTAAGCACGGAGTCTACCTGTGAAAACAACGATACTATCAAGAATGGCGACGTGATTAAACTTAAACATCAAGATACCGCTACGATTGGTCTCGTAAGGGCTGGGTCGCAAATTCCAGTTGGAACCACCTACTCATTCACTAAGGTTGGTAGCGATGCCTATACGACTTCTATGGATGGCGTAGAGCAAACCAGCACTGGCACTAAGACCATGGTTGCTACCGGCGCGCCAACATACAATACGGCAAACAAGACTACTATAAACGAGAGACTTGATTCTACTGTCGATACTGGCGCCGTGATGAATATAGCTATTTATATTCTCTTGGCTCTCGCTGGTGCAGCAGGTGTTTATTATGTAGCCCGCAAAAAGCTTTCTAATAAAGCCTAAAACATATAAAAACACGTAAATATAAAAGCTGGGCGCAAAAACCATACGCCCAGCTTTTGTAGTATATATAGTTCTTTTAGTACGGAGAGCGACTCTTCCCGCCGATACCGTAATATTGGCATGACGGCTTATGGTTTTGTAGGAAAACTAGAGCATAAATATGCCATAATAAACACAAGAATGATAAAAGGATAATGATATTATGCAGCAAGATACAACTACGACCGCTACGGCGCCGGTTGTTGATAATAAAAAGCCAAATGATGTGAAAAAATGGGTAATTATTGCAGCGGTTGCTTGTCTTGTGGCGGTTTGCGGAATCGGATTTGGCATCTATGGCATGGTTCAGAGTACGCAAAAAGATGCTCAGATTTCTGATTTGAGAAATAAAATTGCCAGAGATGATAAAAATACTACTCAGCTAGACTCGCGCGAAGAAAAGGAAGAGCAAGAAGAAAAGGAAGACAAAGAGGAAGAGAAAGAGAAGGAGAAAGAAAAAGAAAAAGAGGAAGAAAGGGCGGATAATCCCAACAAACCAGTTTCGCGTTTCGAATATGAAGATAAAATCGATGCCCTAGATATGGATATTCCTCTTGTTTCTGATCGATATTTAGGGATATCGGAATTGGGAATAAAAGTCAAATTACCAAACATTTCTAACGACATTACCTATAAGAAATATGTTTCAGAAGTTGGCAATGTCTTTTATAAGCTTTATAGTGACGGCGAGCCAGTAAATCTTTCCGTCTTTCAAATACCGAAATCGGCTGGAGCTGCACCTGATACGACAATATATAGGAGTACTGTCGGAGGTAATACGTACGCAATAGCTTTAGATAATTATGAGGCAGAATTGCAACCACCCTTATCTACACTTATATACTTTTTCCGAAATGCCGACGGAGTAATAGTAAAACTCTAAAAACCTCGCTATCTTATGTGGCCGCCCATTCTCGCGAATCTTTGGGTTTTGTTCGGCATTTTTATGTAATAGGTAAACAAAAAATACCCTGTGGACATTTTTCTTCTGGTGGGCCTTAGTTCGCAAAGTTAGAGCCATAATTCAGGCATGTATAAGCGCGAGTATATTGACAAAAACAAATATCTGTGTTATAATAAATAAACTAGATTGTAAAAACTTGTAGAACCTTAAAGTGCGCATTAGTTTCTCCTCAGAAGACTTCGCGGCTCATTTTGCTTATTTGTTGCCAGATAACCAAAATGAACCGCGAAACGATTTAGATTTTCAAGTCTTAGGCATTTTTTATCTAGAGGAGGTAGCTATGAATAATGATTATCAGGAGCCCATTGACGCATTAATCGACGATGAAGAGACGAAAGCCTTATTGGAAAGACTTCTGACCGGAGAGTCTCTTTCTCCAGAAGAGATACAGGCGATGAAGGAACGAGATAACGCTAAGCGTGCCGCTCTTGGAATTCTTCCGGTCCCGGAAGAGTATCAGAGTGATTATCCGACAGATATGGAACACGTTGAGGCTAACCCAGAGCGTTATATTGTCCCGGAATGCATTCCGGCCTGTAAGGAACTTTGGAGCAAAAACATATATACCTTTATGGTATGCGATTTTCTTGATCTTGAGATGGGTTGGGCATGGATTTGCATAAAACATACCTTGTTATCGAACCGTAACAAGGAGATTCTTGCGAGTCTCAACCAAATCTCGAACGTTACTGTAGACACTTCTGATAACTATTACGAGAATACGGCCTACATTAAGGTCCCGTTTGTTGGTCAAGCCGCCCAGAATGCACTTCTCAATATCGCACAGCGATTTGAGATGCAGGACGTCCCTGAAGGCTATGCTTACAGGGTGTATAACCCCGACGACCCCATGAATGGAGGTGAAATTTTAGAAGATGGACGCATCTATCTCTCTGAGTATCATCTGAAGAAGCATCGAAAATACAGATCTCGGAACTAGGAACTAATTTGCACATTAAACCCCGGGTAACGATAACGCCCGGGGGTTTTCTTACTAAAAAAGAGGCGGCTCGAACCGCTCCGGAACAGATAAAAAAAGACCTCAAAGAGGGTCAAAATGAAGTATGGTGGGGGCGAATTGGGCAGGCATTAACAATCTATAGGGAAGGAATAAGGAATAAATTGACAAATTTATAAACCAATAACCTATATATGTCAAGAACTGTTCTTAGGAATACAATGATTATTCTCGTCTTCTCAATAGATTATAAATAAAGCATAAGAAGTATTGACGAAAATAAGCATGTGTGGTATAACTAGGGCATAAGTTTATTAAAGCTTATAGATCTTTAAGAAGATGCATTAGATTCTTCTTTGTTAGAGTTTTTTGCGACTCGTTTTGTTTATCTAGATGGTAGACAAAATGAGTCGCAAAAGCGCTCTTTATACATTCTCGTTTATCAATATAGGAGGGATAAAGATGGATATGAACGAAATCGCGAGAAAAAATACAGAAAGAAGAGAGTTTTTTGGCACTATGCTGAGAAATGGGGACGATATCGAAAAAATCAGAGCGGCTGCCCTTGATTATTTTGACGATAAAATCTCTGAAACGATGGACGCAATAGATTTTGCCTGGGGCGACGAACTTGAGATCGCTTGTCTTATGCAGAAAAAGTACAAGACGAAAAGGGCGGAAGTCGAACAGGCGACTACAGCAGCAGAGATCGTTGCAATTATCAGCTAGTTCATCAACGCATCCCAAACCCCCGACTTCTACACAATCAGTGTAGGTAAAGCCGGGGGCTCTTTTTTTGAAATAGTTTAGACCAAATTGTTTAGGGTATTAACAGGCGATTTTATAGGGGTAAAAATGTGTTTTCGGACGCATTTTTTGTACTAAAATGGCATAAAATTGCACCCTAGAACCTACAAGATACTTAACAGAAATTCACCACTAAAAATCGGCCAAAATGCTGAGTCATATAAATCAAAAAAGATTTCAGGACATGCGCCTGAAATCTTTTTCATAATAAGTTCTTTTTGTCAGACTTTTTCTTTCTAAGAAAAAGGTCTGAGCTGCTGGTGGGGGCAGCTGGGTTCGAACCAGCGACCAATCGGTTATGAGCCGACTGCTCTAACCACTGAGCTATGCCCCCGTGAATAGAAGTATACCATACCTTGAGGTAAAAAATCACTAACTAGAACTATTGTCGTCCGGGGCAATCGTCCGATGAGGATTGACGTAAAAACGTTAGTGCTATAATAACAACATGTGGCTAAGGGTCCAAACATTTTTTCGTAAGATACGTTACTATGCAAAAAAGGATATTTTTACACTCCGAAATATAATTACGGTAATCGCGGTACTCATCT
>JAEETK010000019.1 GCA_016290315.1 Candidatus Saccharimonadota bacterium
TCTTTCTCAATGTTGATGCGACGGTCGGAGTCGACACCGCCTTCGTGGTCGATTTTTTCTTGGAGCGAATTGACATATAGACGATATCCCGCATCGGTCGGTACGCGCCCCGCCGAAGTGTGCGGCTGCGTAATATATCCCATCGCCTCTAGCTTGACCATCTCCGAACGTATAGTAGCCGAAGAGCAGTCAAATAATTTCGCAAGAGTAACACTACCGACCGGCGTGGCCAGTTCCGCATACTCTTCTATGATTGCATAAAGTATCTCTCGTTGACGATCCGTCATAGCTCTATTTTATGCTTTTTAGCACTCTTGGTCAAGGTTTGCTAATCCTACTTATCGCTATAATTACGAGTAGCAGGCATCATATAAAACTTATTCTTTGGATCTTTTAGGTAGGCAGGCCGTTTGCTGCTAGAAACCGAATTAATCTCCCGTAAGGTGGCGTTTTTAGTAACAGATAGCTTGTTACCAGCTTCGTCATAACCAGCTAGGGTTTTCCCAGTCAAGAATACATAGCCGTCACGAATAAAGATATCATCATTCTCTTTTGCGACAAATATTTCTTTGCCACTCAGATTAAGAATTCGTCGCATGCCGCCACCGTCAATTGACATAGCATACTTCTGATAAACATAAACGCCCTCAGTTCCTGATGCAATTTTATTTCCATCTGATGCATCATACAGGCGATATTGATTGCTCTCACGCACGATAATGTACTTACCTAGAACATCAGTCATGTCTTTATAGGCATTATGTTTGATATCTGAATAGAAATACGATACTGTGTTTGGAATTATCTGTGCATTGCTGGAAACGGAGTAGAGGCCTAAGTTGCCCGTCATTGGGTACAAGATGACATAATGCTTTCCAGTGCCCCATTCGAATGAAGTCATTTTGTTGTATTCGATAGTGTCATCAATTGTCATTAATGTCGAAGTGCCTTTTTTAATATCGTAGATATAAAACTTCGTATCATAAATAACAATTTGCTCATCTTTAATGATGTCGGTCATTTTCTTACACTTATCCGTCAAGCACTTATAACCATCAATCGTAGAGAGCTTTCTTGCCGCCTCTCTACATTCCGCATAATTCTTATATTCTGCTTTATCGCAGCAAGATTCCATAATCTTACCTTCGGAATCCCTACATCCATCCGATACTGGCCCTTGCATACTTTTAACTATTTCTACAATAAGCCACCCCAATGCAACTAAAATGATTAGACCAAAAACCACTAGCATCACTTTTACTGCTGCATGTGCGCCTTTTTCGCGACGAATCGCCGCTTGTTGGCTACGCAGCATCTGCTCATTATAGGCTTCCTGTGCAGCGAGTTCTTTTTCAGCCACTTCGCGCGAAGTCTCAATTACGCTCTGCGTGCGCACGTTCTCATAAGTATGGCTCGGTCCAGGAACTGATTGTTGCTGATTATTTTGAGGTTGATTTGGACTCTGCGGAATCCCACCTTCATTCGCATTTTGATTATCCATAGTTGTTTTTATTATATAATATTTTTATGGACGAGAGAATTGAAATTATAAAAAAATGGTTGGGCACCGGAAGTATCAATATCTTCGGTATGCCTTTTTCTGGCAAAGATACAATTGGAATTCGACTAGCGGAAGCAATAGGCGCAAAATTCCTTAGCTCTGGTCTAATATTGCGTACGGAAAATAAGGACGATCAAGAAATTCAAGCCGAGATGGCATCAGGACAGTTAATCAATACCGATAAGTTTCGATCAATTATTCTACCTTATATTGAAAAGAAAGAATTAGAGGCATTTCCTTTGATTTTGAGTAGCGTTGGACGTTGGGAAGGCGAAGAATATAGTGTCATTGAAACGGCGCAAAAAGCCGGACATCCAATAAAGGCTGCGGTTATTTTGAATGTGTCCGAATCGGAAATTAAAGCCCGTTGGCAAAAAAGTCGAGAAGGCCAAGATCGTGGCGAACGCCAGGATGATAGGGATATGCGCGTGCTCGACAATCGCATTAAGGAATTTAAAGAAAAGACAATCCCCGTGATTGAAACTTATCAAAAAAGAGGTCTTATTGTTTCCGTCAAAGCTACTGGCGACCGCGAAGAAGTCTACACAAACGTGATTGAGTCATTAATGCATTTTGCGCTCCAAAGCAATCAGTAGTCTTACATTAAGCAGTATTAGATGTTATAGTATATAAAGCCTAGAAAGAGAGCTCTGCTCTTTTTTGTACCTAATCGCACGAGCATACGCACAAAAAAGGAGGTGTTATGTATGCAAGATACAACAATAACGCGGGATTTTAAGGTAATCTGTAATATGGCAGCAAACAAGCCGCCCGTCGATGACGCCAAGATACGCGCTATCGCAGACCAAATCGCCGAGGCGATTACGGCGAATGCGCCAAGTATTATGGATAAAACCATCAAATCCGCCGACGACCCCGAGGCTACCATCTTTATGGTAATGGCATTGATGGCACATCCGGAACTGCAGCAACATCTCGGCGACGCTACAAGCAGATACGACACGCCACAATACTACAGTCGCGACGAGAATGGCTGCGAACTTTCAACTGGCCTTCTTTGCGACTTAATACTGGAATGTGGCTATACGTTGAACCAGTACGATACAGATCAAGAGGAGGATGAGGCTGCTGGCGTAATTCTAACTATCAGCTATCGCCGTGAGTACTTCCAGCTGATTTGCGTAATTGACTTCAACGAGAGCGACCCCGAAGAAGAAGAGCTCTTTGATGATCGCGCCGAAAAAATGGCGAGCACATTTCGCAGTTCAGTCGTCGAAGCGCTCAAAAATGTCCATCCCAAATCTGACTTTGGCGTCATGGAAGTGACTCGTTGGGGCACCTTCAATGGATTACCTCTCTTTGAACATGTATGAGAATAATCCGCCGCACACTCGGGCGCATATGCGCCCGATTTTTTAATCCCTTTTAAGCATTACAGTAAAAGCCTCGCTCGGAATATCCACTTTACCAAAACGTTTCATGCGAGCTTTGCCGCGTTTTTGTTTTTCCATAAGTTTTGCTTTGCGATCACGATCGCCCGTATGGATTTTGACGGTAACATCCTTGCGGAATGCGCCGAGCGTTTCGCGGGCAATAATGCGCGCGCCGATAGCCGCCTGCAAGGCAACTTCAAAGTTTTGGCGCGGGATTACTTCTTTAAGTTTTTTCGTGACACTTCGGCCAATCCCATCCGCTTCGCTTCGGTGCGCCATTACACTAAGTGCATCAATACGCTCGCCAGCGACTAGAAAGTCTATGCGCACCAAATCTTCAGCTCTATAGCCGCCCAATTCGTAATTAAACGATGCATAACCAGAAGTTGCGGATTTTAGCTGATCGTAAAAATCCGTCAACAAGTTCGCCATCGGTGCTTCGAAGTCAATTACGGCACGCGTGTCGATATATGAAATATTCTTTTGGATTCCACGCTTGCTAACAATGAGCTCTAGAATAGGACCAATATATTCTTTTGGCGTGATAATTTCACCCTTCGCCCAAGGCTCGCGAATTTCCGAAACCTTGCTAACGTCCGGCAGATCCGAAGCGGAACGAATATCCAGCTCCTCGCCGTTCGTGAGAGAAACATGATAGTCTGTCGACGGATTTGTAATTATTAAATCTAGTTTGAATTCACGCTCGAGACGCTCGCGAATGATATCCATATGCAGCAGACCTAGAAAACCAATACGCAGGCCAAAACCTAGAACAGGTGAATTTTCTGGTTCAAACTGTAATGCCGAATCACTGAGCGAAAGCTTCTCCAGTGCTTCTTTTAGATCTTTGTATTGGTCGTTACTGACTGGGAAGAATCCAGCATAAACAAACGGTCGCACGTTTTTATATCCAGGCAAAGCAACGCTAGCTGGCTTTTTTGCCAACGTGACAGTATCGCCAACTTTTGCTTCGCGCGTAGCTTTCAAATTAGTCACAATGTAGCCAATCTCGCCGTCTTTCAGTTCGGCGCGAGGCGACATTTTCGGATTCAATACGCCAACTTCGAGTGCAATGTCGCTCGACTCGGTTGCCATCATGCGAATGTTTGCATTCTTTGATAGAGTCCCGCCAAACATGCGAATATACAGCACGACGCCACGGTAATCGTCAAAATAACTATCAAAAATAAGAGCTCGCATTTCGTCAGAATCGGAGGGCTTTGGCGCTGGTATGCGTTCTATTATTGCATCGAGAACTTCGTCAACATGTTCGCCGGTTTTAGCAGATACTTTAATAATATCCGATTCATTGCAACCAAGTAGATTGATGATCTCTGCCGAAACGCGCGGAACATCACTGGCGGGAAGATCAATTTTGTTAATAACTGGAATAATATGCAAATCTTGCTCTAAGGCAAGATAAACGTTTGCGAGCGTTTGAGCCTGTATGCCCTGAGTTGCATCAACGACTAGAATCGCGCCCTCTACGGCTTGAAGGCTACGAGAAACTTCGTACGAAAAATCGACATGACCTGGTGTATCAATAAGATTGAGCGTGTAGTTTTTATATTTCATACAGACCGGAGCAAGCTTAATGGTAATACCTTTTTCGCGCTCAAGCTCCATTGAATCTAAAAGTTGCGATTTCATTTCGCGCTTAGCAACAGTTCCAGTTATTTCGAGCATGCGATCAGCCAAGGTCGACTTGCCGTGGTCAATATGTGCGATAATACAAAAATTACGGATTCTCTCTATATCCATAGGTAATATTATAATATTTTTTCGCATGCTTCGCTAGTGCGGTCTTCGATTCGTCATTTACTAGCAGCGCTTTATTTGCGCTGCTTTGCTTGATAGATACAAAACGCAATACTAACGGCGATCAATACCGTCATTCCAATCACCACAACCGTCGTATCAAAGAACATAAAAGTAGGAATTAGAGCGAAGAACCCTAATAATACTAATATAATGAATAACGTGCGCGTATGTTTGCGCTGCTTTATTTTATCTAGTGGTGGATCTAGGATTTCATCGACATAGACCTTTTCGCCACGGACATAGACGGTAGCCCGCAATGGCAAGTCGGAATTATAAATACACATATCACTATTTAGGTATGGCGTATTAATACGACGTTTTTCGTGCGTTTGTGGATCATCAAATTCTACCACGAAATAGTAATAAGTCGTCGAATCATCACCGGAGCCGACCGTAATACTTTCTGAACTAATGACGGATCCGATTATCTTTTGCCCTTGAGTAATTGTTTCGGTAACTTCTTGCTGAAATTTCTGATGTTTATTGCGCGCTGCTTTATTGACGATTGCCATTATGCCAATAAATATCAGCGAAATGATAATTGGAACTATCATCCCAGTGTTAATTTCTTCTGGATTAGTGACAATTATTGCGACAGACGAAATTAGCAACATTACACTAATTATGAGCATGATAATAAAACCATTACCCTTATGGCTGTCGCGATAGTCGAGTTTAATTGCACTAGCGCTATTGACGGAAAGCGGGGCCTTTATGAAGTCATTATTTTTCATGTTTTTATATTAGCATAATCATTAGCAGAAATGCCCCCACATGGCGCGCTTTTCATAGACCGGCTTTAAAAGGTCTAGTTGCTCAATAATCCCCCGCGGAGACAAATCATAGCCCCTTATTCTTTCTGCCTTGCCGTCTATTATTATCGTGGTGTCTACCGGCTTAATTTCGCCTAGCGCATAGGCGAGATATACGTAGACCTCGTTGGCGTGACGCTTCAATAGATAATCTGTAGCGATTCTACGCGCCATATAGGCTGCCGAGCGATCAACTTTGCTTGAATCCTTGCCAGAAAAAGCACCACCACCAACTGGTACGCGTGGGCCGTAGCTATCTATGACTATTTTTCGCCCCGTTAGGCCAGTATCCGCGTCAAAACCGCCCAAATCCCAGTCGCCAGCAGGATTGATACTTACTCCGCAATCATCACTGAGTACTACTTTTTCTGGAAGATTATTCACCCAGTTTGCGATAGCCGTAGACAATTCTTTTTTAGATACTTTTTGCCAGCTAACTACAATGTGTTTAATTGTGGCGCAAACGAAATCATGATTATTGCCGTACGATAACTCTACGGTAATTTGTGTCTTGCCGTCGTATGGAAACTTGGAATAGATTTTTTGGCACAAATCTCGCGCCAGAACATATTCTGTTGGCATAAATAGCGAATTTTCGGCGCAAGCATAGCCGACCATAATACCCTGATCACCGGCACCGCCATCGTCGACACCGCGCGCAATTTCTGGACTTTGTTGTGTAAGATTAATGTGCAATTTCATATTGTTATCAATTTTTTCAAGCAATTTTTTCTTTAGATCAATTTTCGCTACAGAAGAAACTTCTCCGCAAATATTTAACTCTCCATGGCCGCCCATAACTTCTACAGCAACGCGCGCATGTGGGTCCTCAGCTAAATACAGGTCTAAAATATAGTCCGACAAAATATCGCACATTTTATCGGGATGCTTTGGTGAGACAAATTCTGCCGTGCGAGTAATTGTTTGATATTTTGGCGAGCGCAAGCTCAAAGATAATGTATTTTTCATATCTTCCCTTTCTGGACGGAATTAGCACCTTGCATAATGTAGGTTGCTGACAGATCATTGGGCCGGTCCCTCCCTGTCTCTTGATATTTAAATTGTTAATGTAGTGCCATTATAGCATTTTTATTTTAGTAGCTCAAAGATAATTACAAGCGTCGCAATTATCACGCGATACCAACCAAAGGTTTCGAGCGAGCCGTCTTTTTTAAGAAACTTCATGACAAATTTAATCGCAATGAGGCCCGATATAAATGCGACGATGTTTGCGAATAATAACATACTCCAGTTTTCGGCGATATATGCGCGAGAAGAACTACTAAGCAAACTTTTTACTACTACGCCCGTCATCACTATAATACTGACCAAAAATGAATAGTCGGCTGCGGATTTATTATCCATTCCAGCTACACGGCCAGCCAGAATAGTCGTACCAGAACGCGAAGTACCTGGAATTAATGCAAAACATTGAGCGATACCGATTCCAATAGCCTTCTTTGGCGTGAGTTCTTTTTCGCTTTTAATCTTTTTGCATTTTGGCAAGCGTTTTACATTAATCATCAAAATGCCCACTACCGCCATCATTACAGCAATTACGGACAAATTCGAGAAGAATGGGCTACTATCAATCAAATCATTAAGTAACAACGCGGCAATCACCACTGGAATGCAGGTCAAGATTATGTTTAACGCAAACTTGAAATTGTGTTCAACAAAAATCTCTTTGAGAATCTCTACAATACGTTTGCGATAATAAATCAACAGAACTAGCAAAGTGCCAACATTGATAAATTCTAGAAATAAATGAAAACTTTCTGGATTACCGCTGAGAATCTCGCGCATAATTTCGAGGTGCCCAGAACTTGATACTGGAATAAATTCCGCCAACCCTTGCGTCAAGCCGAGCCAGAATGCTTGCCACGATTCCATCATTTTGCTTCATACCTCCCTGTGTGTTTTTTGTTGTCATAAATCATCGTCGGAATACCTTTTGCGTGAATATTATTTGTCACGATATCATTATTCTTTTCAATGATTTCGCTAATTGAGTCGGCCGTCACACGCTCGGACACTTCGCTAACTGCCTTATCGTCGAGACCGAATTCTTTTAGCCATTTCTTGAGTTCGTCGCGCGCTTCTTCGTTGTTATAAAAATCATTAAATACGTCGAGCCAAGCGCGTTTCTCAGAATCTTTTTCTGTATAAATACGTTTGATGATTTTGAATGCAATAGAATCCGTCGTAGTATTTTGCTCACGCTCATTGACGGCATAGATATAGCGAACAATTAAATCAGAATTTGTGAATTTGAAATTACCATCATTGTCCTGAATTGGAAAAGCGACCAGTTTAACGCTATAGTTTTCAAAGAAGCCGCTGTTTAGCTGTGCCTGGAACGAATTTTTACACACAATACAGCCCGGATCGAAGAAATCGATTGCAGTAGGCTTACCGTCGTTCTTTATTTCTATGCCGACCACATCAAAATTCTCCGTATTCCAATCGCGGAATTTATCTGGGATGGCACCAAAGATCTCGCCCCAATCACTAAACCAGAGACCAATGTATTCGATTGGGTTAGTCGCCTCCGTGTTATTATCAATACTGCACACTTCAGAGCCAAGCGAACAAGATTCCGCATGTTTTACATTACAAGTGCCTAGAGAATACAATGCGAGGCCAGCCTTAACTCCCTCCACCAACGACCAAACCGTAATTACGACTACAAGAATTGAAACCACTTCTATTGCCGCGGAAACAGGCTTGACCCATTTAGGGTGCCGAATAATTAGTTTGCTAAGGATTGTATTTTTAACGTCATCGCCAAAGCCAGTCTCGCACTTTTGTAAAGTAACGCGTTTGCCGACGCAACCCCAGGACTTTTTAAGAGTTTTTAAATATTGCTTGCCAACTTTTGGCTTAAATATCGAAATAAAAGCCACAAAAACGCCGACGATGGCTAAAATAATAAACGCCGCAATACAAACCATTAACCCAGCATCCTCTCGAATATCTCAATCGTCTTGTCAATGTCGCTAGGGCGAATATGATAACCCATCGAAAAGCGGATTAGCGGCGGATAATGCTTGACGTGATCAAGGTAATAGTGAACGCAGAAATAGCCAGTACGAGCCATGATGCCTTCGTTGGATAACGCGCCGCCGACCAAATGCGAATCGAGCCCATCAATATAAAAAGACATGGTCGGATTTGGCTCGGTATTAATTAGGTGGACGCGTTCCTGGGCGCTTAGATAATCAAATAATCGTTCGTACTGCTTATGGAAGTTTTCTTTATCAGACTTTGAGAGTTTATTGAGCCATTTGATTGCTTGACCGAAGGCAACAATTTCGCCCCACGCCTGTAGGCCGGATTCGAACTTCGTATAGGCATGATTGGCAGATTCGGCCGACAGTTTATAACTTTCCTTCTCGACATCGTCTACCATGCCGCCACCAATAAATGACGTTTCGATTTTCTTAAACAAATCGCGACGAACAATCATAACGCCGAGTGACGGGCCATACATTTTATGTGCAGAGCTACAAATAGCATCGGCCTCGGTTTTATATAGAATCTCTGGGTTGTGCGCCAACGCCTGAGCAGCATCGATAATAATAACACCTTTTTGCTTGTGCACTTTCTTAATAAGCTCGTTTACGTTGCTTAGCTTGCGTCCATCAATATTAGACGCACAGTTCACGACAACTAAAGCTTTCGTAAAGTCATAGCATTCCACATCTATCGAGCCGTCATCCTCGCGCACCATAACTTCACGAGGGATGCCGTGGCGTTTTGCGAAGGTCATCGTGGATAGGAAGGGCGAGTTATGCTCGATATCAGAAGTCATAACCTTCTCGAAAAGACCATCTTTGAACTGATCAAGTAAAAGATTGATGCCATAAGTAGTATTAAGCGTGAAGGATACGGAGTAATCTTTCGACTTCAGCTTGAGATACTTAAGCATCAAAGCGCGAGTTTCCTCAACTAGCTCGTCCGTCTCGCGACCCCAGGCATATTTGACACGTTCGCCGCAAGAATTATGCTGTGTATAATAACGATTTATTGCATCAATGACGGGACGCGGGCGCAATGATTGACATGCGGAATCTAAATAAACGTCACCCTCAGCTAAATAATCAAAATCCTTCACTCTGCCTCCTTATACTTTTACTAGTATAGCATTTTACTATACATCTTGCTACTGGGGTTTAGTAGTTGAAATATTTCTGAAGTTATTTTATAGTACAGTTAGACGCAGTTATGGAGGGAGGTGAGAGCATGGTCTGCGTAGTAACCACTGGCAACATCGATGATGTTTTGAATAAGGCATATGAAACACTTAATTTTAGCAGAACGGATTTTGCCGTTATCCCGGAGGATGTCTACGCATGGTTGCGCTCGCATACTCTCGGCAATGCAAGTCGTGACAAAATGATGCGCTTAGCTTCAAAAGTCATGTTTGGCGGCAGGCGCGATATAGATGACGAACTAATCGGCACTGTATTCGTCGGCTCCACTCGCCAGAACCTTATCTTCGATAAGGATTTAAGCAACGGCAGAAATGTCGAAGTTGCCTGTTTTAGCAACAGTCACAACGACTGGTCGATTTCGCTGATACCTTTTGAATCGTTAGCCGGCGAGGCTTACTATCTCGTAGAATCTATTTGCTACAAATGCGCCAACGAGAGTTGGTACGAGAGCAAGAGACGCAGTTCCTCCGTGGTGAACTTTTTTACAGGTGCATTTTGGGAGGATTGGGGTATCACTGACTCAACCGAAACCTCGACGTGAAGTCGAGGTTTTTTATCGCATCTATTATTCCTGGTTCTTTCTAGTAAGTCTGCGGATAAGCATCATTGCTATAAATAATCCAACAGTTGAAGCGATGGCGATCGTCACGAAAAATAGAATATTATCCAACGTTATCGCGTTGCTTGGCAGCGGTTTAGGTTTACGACCCGTACCACCCGTGTCGCCGCTGCTCTGATTGTTGTTTTCATTACTATTTTCACATTGACTACAACCGCAGCAAGTTGGGCAATTGCACGGCTGATCGTCTTTGTAGCCCTCAGCGGTAAAAATCCAGTCAACTTCTCCAGCGCGATGCATATATTCATTGCCAAGCGTCTTCGGAATATTTAACTCAACCTTCAGCGTAGTGCTGGCACCGTTTACGAATTCGCCCAGTAACACATTATTTTTAAGACCTCCAAGCTGATCCGGCGATGTGTTATAGATAAGATTGCCACCATTATAGACGCGCATAGATAGTTGCGATAGAAAATCAGACATTGTAACTACTGTTTCTTCGCTCGCCACACTGTCGGAAAGAGGGTTACTGGATTCGTCGTGCACTTCGGCGCGAAGATAGATTTTTACATAGTCATATTCTGGCGCAGTGTTGCGAACTTTTATAGTCTCAGTAAGTTTGTCGCCCGGCATGGCGTTTTTGAAGCCGTCAAATAAATCGACCTCGCCCCATGCAGTGCCTGGGTAGAAGACGAAATTATCTGCACCGCCCTCAAAATAGACGGCGGAATTCAAAGCGCCAACATTTGGCGCAATCAGCATTGCGAAAGCTAAACTGAATAGTAAAATGCTTGCGAAAATCTTTCTCATTTTACTCCTCAGGCCAACCTTCCGCCTCGTAAACATTATTGCCATTATTAGCTACCTGTACGCCTTGCGCGGTTAATTCCATACTAAACGAAGTGTTCGCAAAATCCGCCGATAAGTCTTTCGACAAAGTCACTTTCGTAAATAATGGCTCTGTAGTCTCGCCGGCTTTTAGCGCACGGTAGTAGTAATAGTATCCATCACTGCCATCCAACCAGTTATGCGTATTATAATCGGCGCTAATTGCATTATTTGGCAAGCTAACCGTAGTATTGTCAGCTTTTTTGGCACTGTTTCTTACTAAAATGCGCACCCAAACGTCACCATGGTCAGTGTTTTTCACCTGCGGAATTTTGCTATAAGTATCGCCCGGCATGGCATTATTAATATTTGTAAATGGAATCGGGCGCCCATCAACGCCAACCCGATTAGTGTTTTCAATTAAGTCTATTGAAACACCATCAGTTGTGATAACATTATGGGCGCGATCGGACGTCACGAAGAAAGCAGAAGTACCACCAACCACCGCCATAGTGATTGTGACGATTCCAGCTAGTAGTAACTTCTGCTTCTTAGACATGAGTTTGTCCTATCGAAAATTAGAGTTCAATTTCCCATTGATCCAGCAATGCCTGCGCGGCTACTTTGTAGGCTGGAGTGTCACCATTTGCCTCAAAACCAGCAGCCTGAATGGCGGCACCAGTTACCTTAATTGTTGCGGGGTTAAAATCTGTGCCTTCGAATACTTTTTCATCGAGCTCCTCAGGAACAGCTACGCTAGTAAAAATAGTTAACTCGTCGCCAGCTTTGTGGATGCCGTCTTTTGCGGCAATATAGAAGATTGCTGTGTCGGTTTGGTTATCCCATTTGGAGGCCAATATATCCCACTTATCAGTATCAAAACCCTTGATAAAATTGCCGAGAAGCTGACCGAATAGTTCGCTATTTGCAATTAAACTAAAGGCACCGGGGTTGCTTTGAAGCGAGGTAATTAGACTATTGACCCTATTGCGCGCTTGAGCTTCGGTGGCCTCAATCTCGGCAGCCGTAGCGTTTGGGTTATTAGTTTTATAATCATCTACCGTTTGTTGCACCATTAGGTTCGCGACGGCTTTTACGTAATCTAGACCATGGTCGAGCTCTAACGCGGCGAAAATATAGGCGTCTTGGCTATCTGATTGAACCGTAATGACAGGCTTCTTCTCAATATCAGACCCAGGCATTAGTAAAGCGGGGTTTTCTGCGGTCCATAAATCATTACCCTCGTCGTCTTTTGCGACAGTCTCTGCCAATTCGATATCAACCTTCCCGAGAGTGAAGGTATTAGTTTTCGTATCGGTTCGATCAGTAAAGTAAGCCAAAGTACCTGCGCTGAGGACTAGGGCGGCGATACCAAGAACGCCGGCTACTGCTAAGACTTTTTTCTTTGTCATTGTGTTTTTCCTTTCATTTATTATTTATTATCGAGAAATTGGAATGCTTTGACTGCCGTGTCGAACCCATATGACTGTACGGCGTCGGCGGCCATTTTTATTACCAATTTACCGTTGCTATCTACAAATCCGCTCAGATCCACATCTTCGCCGATTACGTCTTTCGATAATCCCATGCTCGTAATTGGCGCAACGGAACTTTGCTGTCTTGGCGCGAGCGGCTCTTTTCGGTAATATGTAACTTCGCGGTAGGATTTTCCTTCAATAGTTACATCTTTCGAAGCGCGAAGCCACTCGGTATTATCCTGGTTTTCCGCACTGATACTAACAATACCTTCCGCTTGCGCAAATGTGACATATTTATCATATAGCCCGCTCGGAATATACATGCGCATACGCACATAGACAGGCATATTGCCAGTATTCGATATGTATGGATAGAGCGCGACGCTCTTACCGCCAACCAGCATGTTGCTGCTTGCACTTAGCCAGTTTTCGTAGCGTTGATTTACGCCTGGCGCCTCGTCACTATTGTAATATCGAGAAATTGGACTATACCATCGAAAGAATTCGACATCTGTTTTTCCGATAGAGAAGCTGTTAGTCACTTCACTTGTGTCAGTAAAGTACGATAGCGTAACGGTAGAACCAGTTACCGCCAAGCAGACCACAGCTAATGCAACGATTAAAACTTTTTGTTTCATCAACCTCCTTTCTCCCTATTAATGTACAATTTTTGAAATAACTCCAGATTGCCTTTTGGGCTAGTTTTTCTTTTTGCTCGCAGTTTTCTCCTTTCTTTTATCATAAATAGACGGATAGAAGACCACAAACAGCAAGCCGATGGCGGCTACTGTTGCGATATATAAGCCAGGCGGTCGTTGAATATGAAATGCTAGATATCCAAGAAGCGGAATGGTGAATTCTGGTTTGCCTAGGACGTTTTTATAGTGGACGCTTTTTGCGTCAGGCACATCATTCGCATCGCCTTGAGTGCGAAAATGCGTAGCATTATTCTCATTTGTTATTTCAATAATGCGGTGCGTAACGATGGTATTATCTTTATCTGCCAAAAACGTAATAACGTCGCCCTCTTCAAGCTCGTCCGTGTTGACTGGCTTTACATAAATAAGCGAGCCAACATGATAAGCCGGCTCCATCGAACCGGACATAACGGTGTAAATCTCAAAACCAAGGAGGCGAAAAGCAACTAAAAAGATTGCCAGTAGCAGGACGATTCCCACTAAAACGGTGGTAAAAATACCCCAATACCGCTTTTTCATCCTGCTCCTATCCACAATTTAATTATAATCAGAAGCATTTAAGTTTTCAAGCACTTAAGCCACTCGCGTGGTAAGTTTTTCGCCAAAGAAAAAAGCCCGGCAAAGTGCCGAGCTGGCGAATTACTTCGCCGAAAAAAGGAGGGGGATTATCATTTGCCACGAATGACGCAAGCTAACTCATCATAAAACATCTCCCACGCATCAAATACGGGCAAGCCGGCGATTGTCTCTACTTTCGCAATCTTCATCAGTTTTGCCAAATCGGCGTCCAGAATTACGACGGCGCCAGCCTTACGATGTTTTTCTTCTTTGAGCACGTTCTTGACGTAGCGCTCTACGATTTCGCGCGACATATAATCCGTTCTCTGCAGACTCCTCAGTTCCTGAATGATCTCATAAATGAGTTCCGCATTGGCATTGAGATGCGAGCATCTCTTGTACCTAGCAAGTTGAATGCCGTGACGTCTGCTGAAAAACCTTTTGATGTCTTTCAGCTCCATCTGGCTACGGTCGCCAAGGACGATGATTCTCGAAATGCCCTGCCGCTTCAGCGCTTTCGCCACCGGATCATAAGCGTGAATGAAGACAGGATGCTCGTTGCCATGAACTCTCATCTCCCGAAGCGCCTTGCTGATATCGCGCCCTGCGGGAAAAAGCGACGCGTGCGCAACAGCCATGTAATCGCCATTCACCATGACGGCGCGTTGTTTTATTTGCTCCGCAAGCTCCATGCGACGCCCAGGATCTTTTGCAAGAGGCATACTGCCTCTCTGAATTTCGCCCCAATGGTACCGCTTGAATGTGATATAGCATTTGCCATCTCTTGCGTTTTCGCGCGCTATTTTCCCGCAACGACTTGACACTTGCGAGTAAGATTGGGTGACAATTAACAAGCTTCTTCTCATAAACACCTCCTAAAGTACAAAAACTTTGCCAATCTTACATGGCAAAACATTATGTTTTCTTATGTTTTATCTTATCATAAATCCTAATCATGAAAAACCGCCCGGGAAGCCCGGGCGGGTGTTGATAGTCTAATAGTTAGCGTACGGAAACTTCCGCACATGCTGCGTTCTCCCATTTTTCGAGACGCAGAAAACGCTCTTTGAATTCATCTGGATGGTTCCATATGCTATCCAACATGAACTGCGCGACATAAGCTGCCAAAGGAGAAATATGACTGCCGTCGGGGAGCATAATCGTTCGCTCGTCCTTATCGTCATAGAAGAATACGCGGACGGTGCAAGGACAGTCCGTATATACAGTGCCCTCCACGTACGGAATGCTGACTCCTCTGCTGCCGTGGACTCGTATGAGTGTTCCCCATTCGGGCACGCACTCATACGTGAGCGTCTCATCGTCATTTTCGGTCATTTCCGAGGTAGCCTGATTGTAATCTTTGGCCAGCCCCTGCAGATCGAGGATTTTGCCGTTCATATAGTGCGCGTTACTCTCCTTGACATAGAAGAAACCGTCGCCAAACTC
This sequence comes from Candidatus Saccharimonadota bacterium, assembly GCA_016290315.1. Lineage (GTDB taxonomy): Bacteria > Patescibacteriota > Saccharimonadia > Saccharimonadales > Saccharimonadaceae > UBA2834. The sequence continues at coordinate 15,373 of JAEETK010000019.1, forward strand.
CACGCGGCAGTTAGTATCGCTCTCGTAGCCGCTGTAGATATATGACTGGAAACGCATCGAAAATAAGAAACCAATGCCGGCAATGATGGCAATAATAGAACAGAATAGCGAGAGAAAGGTCCATATGTTAATCTTCTTAGGCATTTTTTCCTCCTTCATGCGGAATGTGAATGGACAATATAACTATCTTTATAATTATATCATATAATACGAAATAAATCAAGTTGTAGCTTGTTTTGGGCAAGAAAAACCGCCCAGAAAGCCTGGACGATATAATAGGCAATCGCTACATCACGAAGGCGCGATTAAGAGAAGATTCGGTGCACAAAGAATGGCTATACATTGCAAGAAATTAAAAATCCCCGGTAGCTTCCGCCACCGGGGTGCAATAATGCTCATTTGTCAGCTACGGAGACCGATTAGCGATATCTGGTCAGCTCGTCGTCAATCTGCCGGAGAAGCTCGCTGAAAAGTTTCCGATCGTTCTCCATATCCTGGGCAATCATCAACTTTCCTAAAAGCCACACCAGAAGTGCCGCAATGGCACAAATTGAGATGACGATAATTGCCACTCCGGCCATTTCCGACGGGAAAAACGCAACGATCCAGTCGAGGATCCCTGTCCCCTCAAGGATAAGTGCGGTCGCCATCATAATGATCAATACCAGAGGTGCAGAGGTCTGATATGCGTAAGACGGGTTCATCATAGGTTTACCGTCATTAACGGCGGCGAGCAGTCTCGCCACAAGCGCACGCGACAACAGTAACTTCTCTTTGAGCTCCGCGTTTGGCCGAGTTTTAGACTCGAATACCACCGCATTTGCATCGCTGAGCGTCCTTGAGTAGCATCTTCTTTCAAGGTTATATTCGCTTTTCATATTTTACCCCCTTTTTTCGAGCATTTTCAGGTACATCTTCGCGCCGCGCAAAGACTATGATTTGATTATAGCATAAACGTCATGTAATGTCAAGCGTAAGGTCATACGTTGCAAGAAATAAAAAATCCCCGGTAGCTTTCGCCGCCGGGGGCAATAATGCTCATTTGTTAGTTGCGAGAGACCAATCACACCTGGCTCAACTCGTCGTCAATCTGCTTGAGCAGATTGCTCAGAGTCCGCCGCCTGTTTGACTGGATGGTTGCCGTTATCAGGGTCCCCAATATGGCAGATACGATTGCGGTCACCGCTAACACAACAATCAAAAGCGCGGCGACCCAGACCCACTCAGATTTAAAGAATTCCGGGACGGCGATAGAAAAACCCAGCAGGTCGAGAAACACTCCGTACAACAGGATGGCGTAGAGAACACAGATGGCCGTTAGAGTATAAGTATTTCTACTATTATCTAATGACGCCCCTCCGTTCGCCGCATCCAGCAGATACGCAACCACATTACGGTGACTCTGCAGCTTGGCCCTTATGTCTGAGTAAGAGTATGACCTAGACGCCAGTATTACGCTTCTAGCGTCATCTACTGCTTGCGCGTAATACTCTTCAAGGTGGTTGCCCACCTGCTTTTTATCAATCCGCCCAAGCAGACCGCTCAGACACTTCCGCTCTGCGCCGATCATAGATAGCGCAGAAAGCTTCCATAAGGCGTAGCCACCAACGGCCGTGCCTACAACGAAGTGACAGCAGACAATACAGGCCTCTGATCCCACAAGGCGGCTCAATGTCGCGTAAAACCCTCTGAGGGGCCCCACTGAAACTATTACCGCCAGAGAGAGGAACGACACCACAAAACCCATGAGCGCACACATCACCCGGTCCATCGTTCTGGCCGTAAGGCTGATCCCGCTATTTACGGTGTTCAGTAAATGGGCAATCACGTAGCGATGTTTCTGCAATGTGATGTCCGTAGCCTCGCTGGGATTAGCCACGGCGTTCAGGAGTGCCTTTTTGGCGTCCCGCTGAGCATCAAAGTAGCTATTCTTCTCAACGCTATAGTACTCTTTCTTCATATTAAACCCCCTTTTTGAGCATTTTCAGGTACATCTTCGCGCCACGCAAAGACTATGTTTTGATTATAGCATAAACGCCATGAATTGTCAAGCATAGAGCGGTCTGTTGCGCAAGATGAAAAATCCCCGGTAGCTTTCGCCGCCAGGGATAATGACCATATACCGATTCGATAATACATGCCTCGTTGCCACCTATGGAAATAAAGCTTTAGCTGCGAGACATACAATTACGATGGTCGCCGTAGCGCCAAGCAGAATTGCCAGCGAGCAAGCGCATATAATTACGTATAATAAGACGTTACCTACGACAAGACCAAACCTCTCAATCAGAGGCAGCGTCACAGTGTCGTGCAACCACCCACTAGCAGAAATGCTCCTGCAAGCCTGCTTAGTGATTAAGCTGGCGCAGAAGAGCGAAAACGCGAGCAAGAATCCGTTGTTGGTTTTTCGCTCCCCTATCGCGTCGGCGCTTTTTTCATTATTCGTAATAACGTTTTCTGAATCGTTCTTCATACTAGCCCCCCCTTTCGGTATGTCAGTGATAAGTTACGCTTCGCGATTGCGAAGAATGCCAACTAATTATATAAGCTTTTATGCTATTCGTCAACCGAAACAAAAATACCCCCATTTCACAGGGGGCATTTTTTGCGAAGCGCTAAATTAGATATTATCTAATTCATCTTCTACTGGCTCAGAACTCCCCTCCTCCGATACGCCAGTATATTCAGCTAGCGGCTCTACGCCGGTACCTACTGGAATCTTGCGACCAATAATCACATTTTCCTTGAGACCCTTGAGATGATCGACGCGGCCAGAAATGGCACTCGAAATCAAGACGCGAGTCGTATCTTGGAAGGACGCGGCCGATAAGAATGAGTCGGAGTAGATAGATACCTTAGAAATACCGAGTAGCATCTGAGTATATTGTGCCGGCTCTTTGCCTTCGGCTAGAACTGCGGCATTCTCTTCTGCTACGGCAGCCTTACTGACAATATCGCCAGTGACGAAGCTAGTATCGCCCGGCTCATCAATCATCACGCGTGAGAACATCTGGCGAATGATGATTTCGAGATGCTTTGCGGAGATTTCATGACCCTGAGCGGCATAAATCGTAAGGATATCATTCAAGATATAGCGTTCAGTTTCCTCGATACCTTTGTACTTCATGAGGTCTTGCAAGTTCAAAGAACCTTCGGATAGACGGTCGCCTGGTTCGACGCGGTCACCATCATGAACAGTAAGCGCGAAGTCTACTGGCACCGATACCTTGAGCGGTGAACCGGCGTTTGCAACGAGAACGATTTCGTCTTGAGTTAGCTCAGCAATACCATCAAATGGAGCGATGATTGGGTCGGCACCCTTCGCCTTGCTGGCAATAACTGCGCCAGTCTTGACGTTTGCGCCGTCCTTTACCTTAGCCTTACGACCATCAAGAACAAAGTGCTCTTTCTTGCCAGCATCTGGAGTAACTTGAACAATATTGTGACGACCTTCTTCCCAGGTAGATACTACACCAGCGATAGTTGAAATGTATGCCTGACCTTTTGGCGTACGAGCTTCGAGAAGCTCCTCAACGCGCGGAAGACCACGAGAGATAGCACCAGAACCAGCAACACCGCTAGAGTGCTTCGTATCGAGCGTAAGCTGTGTACCCGGCTCACCGACGGACTGAGCAGCGATAACACCGACTGGCTCGTGATAGGCGACTGGCTGGCGAGTTGACATATCGATGCCGTAAGCTTTGCGTGGTACGCCGTCATTGCACTCGGTCGTTAGAACGCTCTGAATCTTGAGACTGTCAATATCCTCATCGGCAGCGAGCTGATCGGCCATCTCGCGAGAGATGAGCTGGTCTGCCTCGAGACCATATTTCTCGACAGCTTCAGCAGAATAGCGACCATAGATACGATCGGCAAAACCAATACCAGTAACATCCGACTCACTCTTGTAGATACGGAAACCAGGATCTTCGGCTTCAGTTTCCACCGTAAAGACGTCTTGAGACACATCGACGAGACGACGAGTGAGATAGCCGGAGTCGGCAGTACGAAGAGCGGTCGACACCTGGCCCTGACGTGCGCCACGGGTTGCGATGAAGGATTCGAGGGTATTGAGACCTTTCTTGTAGCTAGATTTAACCGGAAGCTCGATTTCGCGGTTAAACACGTCAACCATGATACCGATTGTCGCAGATGCAAGCTTAATGTTACCAGCAGAACCACGAGCACCAGAGTTAGTCATGATAGAGATGTTTGTATCGAGGTGAGCAAGATTATCCTTAACGAGCTTGGAGATATCATCATCAACTTTGCGCCATGCAGCAACGGTGAGACGATAGCGCTCATCTTCCGTAATGAGACCATCCTCAAATTGCTGATTAATCTGAGCAGCAACACCTTCACCCTCGGCAAGCATTGGCTCGACCTCTGGGTAGTACGGATAATCGTCTTTGGACGTAGAAACGCCAGCGACGGTCTCATACTTGAAGGATAGATCCTTGATAGCATCAGCAGCTTCAACGGCAGCGTCGGCACCGAATTGGTTAAGGATATTTGCCATAACCTTCTTGAGATGCTTGCTGTTTTGGACTTCGTTATCATACGGATACTCTTTTGGTAGAATCTCATTGAAGAAGACGCGACCAAGAGTAGTATCACGCTTTTGGCCTTTCGTATGGACACGAATTGGCGTCTGAAGCTGAATGAGGCCCATATCGTAGGCAAGTTCTGCTTCGTATACGCTAGTGTAAGCCTTGCGCTCGGTTTGAGCGGATGGTTTTTCGTAAGTTAGATAATAGCTACCCAACACAACATCCTGCGTAATCGAAAGTACCGGTGCGCCATCGGCTGGCTTCAAGAGGTTCTTGCCGGCCGCCATGAGTTCCTTTGCTTCGGCCTGCGCCTCTGCGGAGAGCGGAAGGTGGACAGCCATCTGGTCACCATCATAGTCGGCGTTAAAGCCGTTAGCTACGAGTGGATGAAGCTTGATAGCTTTACCATCAACCAAGCGTGGTTGGAAAGCCTGGACGGAGAGACGATGGAGAGATGGAGCGCGGTTCAAGAGAACATACTTGCCCTCAATAACCTCATCGAGCGCATCCCAAATCACGGTCTCGCCTTGCTCAATCATACGAGAAGCGGAACGGATATTGTTTGCATATTCATTCTTAATCAACCAAGAGACTACGAATGGCTTAAACAATTCGAGTGCCATTTGCTTTGGTAAGCCACATTCATTGATGCGAAGTTCTGGACCTACGACAATCACTGAGCGACCAGAATAGTCGACGCGCTTACCAAGAAGGTTCTGGCGGAAGCGACCTTGCTTACCCTTGAGAAGGTCAGACAAACTCTTAAGTTTGCGACGACCATTCTGAGAGTTAGCGGTACGACCGCCGCGAGACGCGTTATTATCAATAAGTGCATCTACAGCCTCTTGAAGCATGCGCTTCTCGTTGCGTTGGATAACTTCTGGCGCATTGAGATCGACAAGCTTTTTCAAACGGTTGTTGCGGTTAATTACGCGACGATAAAGATCGTTCAAATCCGATGTAGCAAAGCGACCACCGGCCAAGGAAATCATTGGGCGTAGATCTGGCGGAATGACCGGAATTACGTTTAGGATTAGATCGGTCGGCTTGATGCCAGCAGATTGCATACCCTCAAGCACCTTGAGGCGCTTCATGATGCGTTTTTGCTTCTGCCCCTTTGCATTCTCGGCATCTTCGTGAAGTTGGTCGACGAGTTGGTCTAGGTTGATTTCTTCAAGAAGCTTCTTGATACCGCTAGCGCCCATCTCGACAGTAATGAGGTCTTCGTATTCTTCTTCAAGATTACG
>JAEETK010000046.1 GCA_016290315.1 Candidatus Saccharimonadota bacterium
ATTTACACATTTAATAACCCCATTAAATTTTAAGTATTATGGCAGTTAAGCAAACAAAAAAATTGAATGACAGCAGCGTAACAGACGTTACGACCGTCAACAGCACCGACCGAATCCTTATGCGGGATAGTAGCGGTAAGTTAATCCCCATTTCGCTTGCAAACCTGAAAGCGGCTATGATGGGAGGTGTAGACCAAAACGTACAGATGGACGGCGTTTTCATTATGTACCATCGTAAACAAGACGATTACCCCGTAATGGTAAAGCCCCACAAGTGGCCAAGCCTACAGAGTGGCGGCGAAGTGGCCGACGGCGTAGCCATCGTAGAGGGCGGCAAAATCCTTATCGTTGCGCCTACCGAATCGTCTATGACATGGAGTAGCGCAGCCGTCAGCGGTGGCGGCGTAACCACGTCAGACCGCGTTACGGCTTTGAACGATTGGGCCGGTAAAGCAAACACGACGGCACAAATTACGCACGCCGAATGTAGTAGCAACGCCTACGCCCCCGGATATTGTGCGAACTACAGCCGCGTAAACGCCAACTCTAAGGGCCTGACAGCCGGTAAGTGGTGGCTACCGTCATTGGGCGAAATGATGATGATTTACGCCAATATGACAAAGATTAACTACGCGCTTTCGCTGATTAGTGGTGCAACGCAGTTGGCCGAAGCCGCTTATTGGACTTCTACCGAGTACAGCGCGACGTACGCCTGGGGTCTGTACCTCTTCAACGGCGCCGGCGGCATCCCTAAGGCATCGGGCACGCATCACGTTCGGCCCGTCTCAGCATTTATTGCTTAATTCTTACTCTTTAACCTTTAGTTCCCGGCGAAAGCCGGGAACATTACAACGAAATTTTCAAAAATGGCAGACAAACCAATTAAGTTAGTATCTACTACACAACTATACTTAGATTGTAGGGCGTTACTCAATGAGATATTAGACGTTACGCCCAACTTTCCGCGTGACTATAAGTTTACTATCGGCGCAGAAATGCAAAGACTATCCGTTAGCCTGATAGAATTAGACGCAGCGGCCTACATGGATAAGGCGGGCAGGGTACAAAACTTAATGAGTTTCAAAGCCAAATTCGAGACGCTTAAAACCCTAATCAGGGTAGCGGGCGAAAGACGTTGGATTAAGGGAATAGGGCGGCACGCACATATCATTGAACTGATGGACGCAATAGGAAAGCAAAGTACAGCGTGGAAAAACTCACTTACAAAAGCGAGTAAGCCGGAATCGGAAAGTTAAGACTAACCGAGAGTGCAAGTTTCCGTAATAAATGGGGCTTATACCGTCATTTACGGTTAAGAGCAAGTTAATAGGCCACAGATTGCGAGCCAACCGAGAACAGCGCGACGAACGCCTGGAATCTGAACCTCAACAACGGCAACGCCAACAACAACACTAAGGCATCGAACACGAATCACGTTCGGCCCGTCTCAGCACTTCTTACGGAAGCAGAAACGTAGTATATAAACATTGTCAGATATGGTAACGACAGATGGACTTTTAGAAGCGTATTACGATTGCCGACGGCGCAAACGCCACACGGCAAGCGCGATAGTCTACGAAATGGACTATGAAAGCAAGTTGATTGCTTTACGCGACCGTATAAATACGCGAACCTATCAGCCCGGAAAGTCTATTTGCTTTGTCGTAACGCGGCCACGTTATAGAGAAGTGTTTGCCGCCTCTTTTGAAGATAGAATAGTACACCACTATATAGCCCTACGGTTAGAGCCGCTTTTTGAGTTGGTATTTAGCCCAAGGACTTTTAATTGCCGTAAGGAGAAAGGGCAGCTTTACGGTATTAACACCCTGAAAGCCGATATAGCAGAGTGCAGCGAAAACCGTACCCGGAGTTGTTGGATAATGAAACTTGATTTGCAGGGCTTTTTTATGAGCATAGACAAAGCCCTGTTAGCCGACCTGATAGACCGTTTTGTACTTTCACGTTATACAGGCAGCGACATAGACGATTTGCGCTACCTTTGCCGCATAGTCGTTTTACATCGCCCTGAAAAGAATTGTGAGCGACACAGCCCGTTAAGTTATTGGGAACACCTACCCGCCAATAAGTCACTTTTCACTAACGGCGAGGGCAAAGGCGTTGCTATCGGGAATCTGTTTGCACAACTATTCGCCAATTTCCTGTTAAACGAATTTGATTGGTACTTAGAAGAAATAGGCATTAAGTATCATGGCCGGTATGTAGACGATTTCTATTGCATACACACGGATAAGGCCGTACTACTTAACGCCGTGCCACTGATACGGGATAAGTTGGCCGAATATGGGCTAACCCTGAATCCCAAAAAGTTCTACTTTCAGCATTACACAAAGGGCGTAGAATTTACGGGAAGCATAGTTAAGCCGAAAACTACCTATAGTTGTAACCGTACTATCACCAATTTTATTGCAGCCGTCAGGCGGTTAAATAACGCTAAGACCTTACGGCAAGTAGTACACGCCGTAGCGTCTATTAACTCATACTTAGGCGCGTTAGGGCATAACAACGAATACGGTATGAGAAAGAAAATATTAGGTATGATAGAGCGACACGCCTACGAATACATTTACATAAAAGGCCGCTACGAAATAGTGGCACTAAAGAACAAATATAAGAAGCGAGTACAGACATATAAAAGAATACGTGATGGCGATTATTGAAGTACAACCCAAAGACCCGGTTACATTGCGCGTTGATGTAATAGACATGGGCCTATTACACTTGTTAGAAACCCGCTACGTGGTTTTGATAGAGCAACGCGATAACGACATAGTAATAGAACTATATAAAAAGTAAGGTTATGGAGTACACAGATATTTTTAGCATTGTCGCATCGGCAGGCGCAGCCGTTGGCGGTTGGGAATTTATTAAGTATATGCTTAATATCCGCACCAACAAGCGCAAAGAACACTACGAGGCAGACAAAGCCAAGGCAGAGGCAAAGAGCGCAGATTTTGACGTGCTACGCGAAACTACAGAGTTTTTGCAGCAGCAACTAAAGGAAAAGGAAGAACGGTTTGCAAACCAAACCGAGCGTTTGCGCAAGGTGCAGGATGATTATTTTACCCTGTTGCAAGAAAAGGCTAAAGTTGATTTGGAATTGCAGCGTTTTCGATGTGTGCGCCCGAAGTGCGCACAAAGAGAACCACAAAACGGATATTAACTAACCCCTAAACATAAAGAATCATGGCAAAAGTAGAAAGCATTGTGCCTTTTATCCTGAAATGGGAAACCGGCACTACAGGCCCCGGCCTGACAAATGAGCAACTTTTCGAGAAAGCGAAGAAACGCGGATTTGCAAACGACCCCGACGATTTGGGCGGGGCCACGATGTGCGGCGTTACGTTAGCCACCTTTACGGAATATTGCCGCAGGAAAGGCTACCCGCGCCCAACCGTCACCCGGCTAAAGGCCATTACCTACAGGGAATGGTTAGAGGTGCTTAAAACGCTGTTTTGGGATAGGTGGAAAGCCGACCAGATTATTAACGCCTCTATTGCCCTGATGCTCGTAGATTTCGTTTGGGCGAGTGGCGCGAATGGCATTACCGTACCGCAAAAGGCCGTAGGCGTTGTAGCCGACGGCAAGGTAGGCCCCAAGACGTTAGCGGCCATTAACGCCCGTGAGCCAAAGGCACTTTTCGACTTGCTTTATAAGGAGCGGGTAGCCTATATTAACCGTATTTGCGCCGCCCGGCCTAAGAATCTCAAATACAAAAACGGTTGGATGAATAGGTTAAACGACATCAAATTTACGGGCGTATGAGACAGGAATATAACAAATATTGGTATCACCAATTCAGGCTACAGAATAGTAACGAGTGTAGCACCTATCTGTTTTTAATTGCCTTTGCCCTGTTGTGCCTGGTATTGTCAGGATGCAGGACAAAGAAAGTAGTTACCGACGAAAGCAGCACCGTTTCGCTTACAGACACGACTAAGACCCAAACGGACAGCCTGGCACAGACGGTAACGCTTACCGATACGACAAAGACCACAGAGACCACACAGCAGAACACCGTAATAGAGTTTGTGGCCGGTGGCGGTACGGTAAGCATTGACAGCGCAGGAAACGTAACGCTTACCGGGGTGGCATCCATAACCGGGAATCTGAAAAACGACAAAACAGAGCAAGCGGGCGTTACCGTGCATAACGAACAGACACAGGTACACAACGAGCAAGCCAACGGCATACAATCCGACGAAAAGACACAGACACACCACGAATCGGAAACGGTTACAGAGAAGCCGCGTTGGTATCAAACTATATTGGCAAAGATTGGCGGGCTATGCTGCATTGCCGCTTTGCTTTGGCTTTTATTCCTATATCTGAAAAGAAAATTTTAGGTTGTTAGTGTTTTCTGTAAATAGTGCTTTGCCCGTCTTAGTCCGCGAGGATAGAGGCGGGCGTTTTGCATAGATATATCAGAAATGGCCGTAGAGCGCGTTAAATGCCTTTGGGCTTATAACTACACACCCCGCAAAAGAAACACGCTCAAATCGAATTTTCGGCTATTTTTTAACATTTCGTTACTCACTTGTT
>JAEETK010000047.1 GCA_016290315.1 Candidatus Saccharimonadota bacterium
TGAGCCTGGAAAACCAGCGCTAGGAATTATCAAGAACTACTCGCGCGAGCAGCTAGAATACTATTATTATCTAAATTCGGACTTGGTTTAGTCGTCGTATACGATTATGTTAATATAAAAATATGAGAGCGAAGGAAGGTGAAGTAAGATTAGAGAAACATAACCCGCGTTGGCGACAAATGTTCGCGCAGGAGCTTGACGAACTTTGGGATTACTTCGGCGATTATGCTATTCGAATATCGCATATTGGTTCGACAGCGATTGATAACATCGAGGCAAAACCTATTATTGACATTGTGGTCGCGGTTAAAGATTTAGACGATTTTAGCTTTGTCTCTCATAAGTTCACTTCCAATCCGGAATATTCAATAAAAAACGACTTTACTAATGAGGAGATATTGATTCGCAAGGGGGACAAGAACAACCGCTCTTTTTATATTCATGTCATGGATATAGATAGCAAACGCTACAAAGATGTAATCATATTTCGAGACTTATTACTGCATGATATGAAAACTTTCACCGACTATCGCAATTTAAAACATACTTTAGCAACTAAATATTCACAAAACCGCAAAAAATACACATCCACAAAATCCGATTTTATTGAGGCGGCGCTTGAGATTTACTGGGCTAGGACCGCCTTGATTCCCGCTGTCGTAATCTTGGCGATTTCTCTTACTACGCTAATCGCATCGATATATATGCACGCCACTTCGCAGTCAAATGCGCTTATATTTAGCCTGTCAGCAATTAGCCTTTCGCGCATCGGCATGGTTTTTGGCGCCGTCTGTCTGACCGCGACCGCGTTAGCTACTATCATATTAGCTAGAAGGTTAATCGATGGGCGCAAAAAATATAATAAGATAACCGCAAAAATAAATCGCGATATCGCAAAAGAGGAGCATAAGAGGTAATTTATGTTAAGATAAATTACATGACAGAACAGGCTGACCCCGAGAGAATATCAGATTATACTAATGATACCGTACCGATAAGGTCTATAATCCCAATCGTGGCGGTATTTTTTGTCAGCATTTACCTGGCGCTTTCGTTTGGGTTGTCCGTGAATGCGATCGTAAAGACTACGAAATATCAAACCACCTATAATGCCGAGCATGTTGGAAAGTATGTTACGCTGATAGGTGATTCGATTTCCTATATGTCTCAAGAGGAGCTCAGAGATGCGCTTCCTGGCGTTGATCTCGAGGTAAAGGGCGGCATACAGTTTGCGCGCTATAGTGAATGGGCTGGCGAGAGCGGTATGGTGCGCATTAAAAAACATGCCCTACGCGAGGTAGTAGTGTTTTTGCTTGGCTCAAATGAAGGAGTGACTACAGAAGAACTCGAGGCCTTTCACGATTACGTAGGCGAGGGTCATAAAATTGTCCTAATGACAATATATCGCGGGCATAGACCCGACGATATGGCGCGCTGGAATGATAATATCAAGAGCTTTGCCGCCGAACATGAAAACGTATATCTCATGGATTGGTATAGCGAGAATGCCGACAACCCTAGTCGCTATTTATTGCAAGATATGCTACATCCAGTCAAATCTGGCGAACTACGTTTTGCCGAACTAGTTCGTCAAAGTGTATTGCAGGCTCTTGACATTTCTTAGCAAAAGGTATATAATAAAATATTCCTATTCAACTAGGCCACCACATTAACGAGCGGCCGAATCGCACCTTAAGAAAGGAGGGGGACGATGTACCAGTACGGATATAACGAGACTAAACTCGAAGCGCTGCTTGTGAGTTATTGCAAGTCTCACGGGTTCAATGATGCTATAAGGGCAGTAAGATATGCCGCGGAAAAACACGCCGGGCAGAAAAGAATGAACGGTCAGCCTTTCATTATTCATCCATATTTCGTTGCATGGTACGGGATTTGTTCCTTCGCCAACGATGAAAACTGGATTTGCGCCAATCTTCTTCACGATGTCTGCGAGGATTGTGACATGTCGCCTGACGAACTGCCTTTTAGCGACGAGACTAAGGAGATAGTTGGATATTTGACCTTCGACTATCATTATGACGAGGACGACGATGAAGATGAGCGTAGGCGCAAAAAAATATATCAGAAAGGAATCCATTACGCGAAATTAATAGCAAACCCCAAGTCGCTGATATCGAAAGGGTTTGATCGATATCATAGTTTGCTAACGATAGAGGACCTGGCCGAGAATAATATCCGGAAGAATGTTCTCGAGACGCATCGGCATCTCCTCCCGAGATTTTACGACGCATTGACATTGGGTGCTTATAGTCAATACCATATGATGCTCTATAAGTTATCAATCGATATTCGAGGCATCAATGACCATATTGCTTATACGCATGGCATTGAGCTGAATACGATGTCGTAAGCGACCAGCCCCGCAAATGCGGGGCTTTTTAAATTGAAAAGTATAGGTTAAACTGAAACTAATCTTCGAGACTTGAAGGGGGGTGGTAGTGGGTGGCCGAAGATCGCACGTCTAAAAGAAGACAGCGCAAAAGAAATCGACATCACTTGTTTTATCCGAGATACGCATGGTGCGCGGTTGGGAAAAATGCTCGTAAGGCTCGCAGAAAATCTATTATTAGAATAAACGCAGAGACGCATGCGCAGTTACATTACGAACTCGACTGCAAGTTGGGCAAGAAAATTACACGCGACATGTTGCCCGACAAAAGAGATATGCGGCGCGTAGTGGACTACTACGAAAAAGATCGTGCGCGCCTCTCTGGGATGAGTCCGATTGCTAAGACGGAATGGCTGATTCGGATTTTTAATCCCAAAAAGGAGAGTAATCGGTGGGTTCTAAGGATGTTGAAGATTCAGCTCAGTTTTCTTAAAGAGCATGCAGAGGAGATTTAATCTCCTCTTTTTATTGTCTTTTTATGAAAAATTTGCTATAATCCCCGCAAGAGTTTCGTGAACTCTGTTTGTTAATGCTGGACAACGGAGTTCTATTACAGCAATAAAATTAATCAAGAGAAAAGGATTTTTTGTGCCTACAATCAATCAATTAGTGCGTAAGCCACGCAAAAAAGCCGCAAAGAAGAGTTCTGCTCCAGCTTTGGGCTCAATCGTGAATACGCTCAAAACTCGTTACTACAAGCAGGCTGCCCCTCTTAAGCGTGGCGTTTGCGTTAAGGTAACAACTAAAACCCCAAAGAAACCAAACTCCGCTTTACGCAAGGTTGCTCGTGTTCGCTTGACTAATGGTCAGGAAGTCTGGGCATACATCGGTGGCGAAGGCCATAACCTCCAGGAGCACGCAGTCGTACTCGTACGCGGTGGTCGCGTGCCAGATCTTCCAGGTGTTCGCTATCATATCGTTCGTGGTACTTTGGATCTTCAAGGCGTCCAGGGTCGCAAGCAGGGTCGTTCTAAATACGGCGCAAAGAAGGAGGGTAAGTAATTATGCCACGTAAAGTCACTTCAAGCTTGCAACGCAAAGTTATGCCAGATCGCAAATACCAGAGCGTTTTGGTCCAACGTTTAATTAATAAGTCTATGCTTGACGGCAAGAAGCATGTTGCCGAGCGTGCGGTTTATTCCGCCATTGAAGGTGCCGCCAAGAAACTCAAAAGCGAGAACCCAGTAGAAGTTCTCGAGCAGGCTATCAAGAATATTAGCCCAGATTTTGAAGTTAAGTCTCGCCGTGTTGGTGGTGCGAACTATCAGATTCCATTCCCAATCGCCGGTCATCGCCAACTTCATTTCGCCATGATGTGGCTAGTTCAATCTGCCCGTGCTCGCTCTGGCATGCCATATGCTAAGCGCCTTGAGGCAGAAATTGTTGATGCCTACAACGAAGCTGGTGCCGCCTTCAAGAAGAAGGAAGATTGCCATCGTATGGCTGAGGCAAACCGCGCCTTTGCGCACTTTGCTCGCGCCTAATTTGCGTTTAAATAAAAAATACCCTCGGAAAACCGAGGGTATTTTTTGTGTTCTGTGGGGAAGTAGTATTAAACACTTGACTAAAACGTAACCATGTGGTATAATCATACAAGTTACTGGCGGCAATGAGTCGCTATAATGTATTTTCTATAAGGAGGTGCTTTATGAGCACGAGTGAAAAAAAAGAGCAGACCAACCACCGAATTGAAACGGAAGGCAATCTCGGACAGGACAAGCCCGAAACGGGTGTCTGCCGGATTGAGGTGGTTCCCGTCGACATTGCGGTATTCTCAGGCGGCTTCATCGCAATCAATGTCGGCCCCAGCAAAGAAATCAATCCGCAGGAACTCGAGGAAGCCGTAAGAGAGATGGAATCCAGTGAAACCGAAAAAAACAAGCGTACGGATATGGCTTCAGAATCTTTCGTGGGTTTTATGAATTTTATTTGTGGCGGTGTCCAGGCAGATCGGGGCAAAGACGACGATAAGGCCTAATCCCGCCCCCATGCAGCACCTAGCTAAATCCTCCAACGAGGTGGCCTCGCCGTCATGAGACGGCGGGGTTTTATTTTTTTTGAAGACGAACAGGACCTTCGTTAGTCGGCATAAATCGTGTTTAGTGCCGAGCTAAAACTAAAGCCCTTATTCTAAGATT
>JAEETK010000020.1 GCA_016290315.1 Candidatus Saccharimonadota bacterium
TTATCGCTACAATCAGCGCTAATGAAAGCAAAAGTCAGAGCAGTGCAAGCTATTGGTCGCGCGAGTTTAAGCTCTTTCAGTCAGACGCAAAGGAGATTCGAGAAACTCGAAGTTTGACTTTTACGGATGAAGTAAAGGTTGACTATGACGTATATAATAATCTCCTACGCGATTTTAAAAAGAGCTATAGCCTTTCTGCGATGGGTAAGTTGGAGGTGTCTTTGGTTATTACTGGCGACCTAACGAATAGCTTGTTCAGTAATAAAATGCCGCTCAAATCCGAAATGAGTATATCTGTGCCGCTAACGGAGCAGGCCGTGGAGGTTTCGATTAATACGGATGCGAAGAATAAAGAACAAATTTTAGCATCGACGCCGAAGATGACCGATAGCGCAATCATAGCCTGTCGCATTGCTGGTTTGCTATTTGTGGCGATTACTATAATTGCCGCATTTGCGTCGCGTTATGTTGGTCGTATTAAGGAGGCTGGCGCAGAATACGAATTAAACGTCAAAAAACTATTATCTAGCTACGATAGTATTATCGTAGACTTAAAATCGGCGCCAAATTTAGCTGGCATAAAAGTATCGGAAGTAGACGATTTTGATGAACTGCTTGATGTTTACAATTCAATACATCAACCCATTAATTACTACGCAAGCCGAAATACCAGCATTTTTATTATCATCAACGAAAAGATGGCTTGGAAATTTACCGTCAGGCTAAGTGACTATAAGTAGCTAAGCCCTAAAATCCATCACCGCCACCTCTGGCATATCATTGTTAATTTCAATAATATTGCCCACTTTGTGCACGTTATCGAAATGGCGCGTATATTCGTCTACGGTACTAAGAACATCGTAGCCGAAACCGTCGCCGCGATAATGCATCGGAATCGCACATTTTGGCGCTAAGCTTTTGGTAATACCTGCCGCCAAATCGGCATCAATTGTAAAATGACCACCTACTGGGATCATCAAAACATCCAGATTCGTCAGTCGTTCTTTTTGTTCTTCGTTTAGCGGACAGCCCAAATCGCCCAGATGAGCAATGCGCAAACCCTCGCAAGTAATTACATGAATAAGATTCGGCCCGCGCAATGCACCTTCTTGGTCGTCGTGCCAACTCTGAATAAAATCAACTTTAAACTTAGATTCGTCGCCATCGATTAGCTTTACACAATCTACGCCATAATGATCGGCGTGCTTATGGGAATAAATGACCATGGTAGCTTCTTCGCGTAAATGCCCGAAACCGTCTACGCTATCGTCCGCATATGGGTCAATAATCAAACTGTCGTCTCCAGAAATTAGTTTAAAACATGCGTGCCCTAAATATTGAATTTTCATAGTCACTCCTTTTCTATATTGTAACAAATACTACTTAGACTTAGGCTCTATCTTGTATAAAAAGTATGCTCGGCACGTCTTCTCGGGTTTATATCCGGGCACCTCGAAGGCGTGTGATATTAAGAATAATGGCCGTTTTAGTTTCTGCGCTTGTTCCTCAACTTTCGCAATAATCCGCTTCATATCGCGCCCATCACCAAAAACATAGACGGCAGTCGTTTCGGCAGGTAAGTTGCTCCGAAAGAAATCATTCATTTTTATTTTTATGCGCGGATTACTAATGAAGCGTAGCTTAGAGAATAACACTAAGATTGGATTTAATTCTATTCCTAATGCACGCGCGCCAAAGTCGCTTGCCGCTTTCAAGACTTTGCCGTCACCTGAGCCTAAATCGACTAACAAATCATTTTTGCTAAGCTTGTACAGTTTTTTGAAGATTATTTCAAGTTCCTTGCGCCGAGAGGGTACAAATGGCGCTCCGGTAAATGCGGTGCCAGCAAAAAGCATAATTACGATTAACCCAATCCATTTTAAAATCTCCCAAGGCATATTTAAATAATACCTTTTGGGCTACATTAGGAATACTATGAGTAGACTAATGAGGCAGATAGCTATCGTAATTCCCAACGAAATTGGTATTCGTTTTGTAGCGCTTTTTTCATTGGCCGCAATCCCGTTTCGGATGGTTAAGTTGTTGGACTTGCTCCCAATCATAACTTCGCTGGTTTCGGTCAGCTTTTTTAAATCGTCGTTATAATAACTAGACTTCGTGTTCGTATCGTAGCCGCCATATTTTTTTGGTATCAATTTTGCGTAATCCGCCGAAGTCCGCATTGAACCAATAAAAATACTTGTCACTACGCCAATTAGTAATTGCAAAGCTGGAAGAAGATAGGGCATCTTGTGATAAAAATCGCGCATCTGCGGAACGAAGACTGTGACTGCAATCAGTATGGCGCCAATAATTAAGCCTAACGGAAGACCTATTTTAAAGCTGATAAACTCTTTGGCTTTAATGATGTGGTCGTATTTAGGTGGCGCTGAAGAAATCGTTTGCAGAATCATATTGTAAGTATCTTCCAAATAGTGGTCTTTGCTACTTAGGTCGGCAGTGACTTCTAGTTTATCCTCCGTAATGGACAAGCTAAGACGATTACTAGAATGCTCATCGCGCGTGCCATCCTCGTACTGTTTACGATACGACATATAGTATTGTACGTAAATATGATCAATCAGGTAGCTTTGGCTCTTAAAAATTGTAATAAATTTATGATAATCGTCATAAGAGACATTGTGATTATCTGTGTAATAAATTGTGAAACTTAGATTTCCACTAAAATAATGCAATGTCCATTTTTGATATTCATACTTAAGTGGCTCGTTCTGCTTCTCTTCTTCGGCGGCTATTCTCTTAAACTCCTCGAGCTCTTTATGCATGGCCTCAAAAATCTCTATCAGCGCTTCGCGACTAATAATTTTGTTATTTGAGTTGACGATGCTTTCACTCATTTTCAAGACTCGTTTGTTGAGAATATTGTATGTACGGCAGGAAATTGATTTAATACTTCCTCGATATCTTGACAGACTTGACTGAAAGATGCGTCTTCTTCATTTGATTCGTATGCAAAATAGCTTTTACCGTGCTCGAGGTGCGCTTCATATATGCGTTTGTGGTCTACGAGATCGTTACCTTTGCCTGAGCGAAAGCTTAAGTCCATCGTGACGCTGAGGTATTTTGGCGATGAGAATATATGAGTAGCAACGGCATTTCGGTACGAATCCAAGGAGTCGAGATCGATAAATCCCTGTATGGTATCGTAAATCTTAATCTTTAGGCTTGCGCCGTATGTGCGCTTAAAAGTGAACTCTTGGTAATCAACACGAAAACGCCCATTCTTAGCCTCGTCTGCATCGGCTTTTTCGTTGTACTCTCTGAAAAGTTGCTCGCAATGCCGTATTAGCATCTCGACATTCTCGTTTACTGCAAGTAAATCGGAATAGTTTTTTCTGCCTTTGATTAGTCCAGTATTATCAGTGCTCATATGTTTACATTTTACCATAAGTTTTTAGCTATTGATTAGTTCTTGCTAAATAGCCAAAACTTTGGTATAATATGATGAATGAGTATGGGCCGGTAGCTCAGCTGCTGTCCGAGCGCGAATGCGCGAGCTCATCAAAAATTAGCACGCTCTAACCAGCTGAGCGTTAAATAAATGCTGGAAATGTAGGTGAGGGCCGGTAGCTCAGCTGGTTAGAGCACGAGCCTCTTAAGCTTGGTGTCGTGGGTTCGAGTCCCACCCGGCTCACCACAGAAATTAGAAGAAGCCCCTTAGGGCTCTTTTTTGATTTCTGTTTTTTCGTCGGCTTCTACGAAAGGCGAGATTATTATCGTGAAAAACTCCAAAAATTTCAGCATTTATGCTAATGTTTTATTAATGGGACGTGCATTTCGAAGACGAATTAGTTTCTATAGGTTTATTCCGGTTGTCGCCTTGGCTTTCATTCTTTTTTTTGGCGCCGTTATTCTTAGCAATAATAACTTTGGCTTTGCGGATGACCTCAACCCTATTATTGATGTCGGCGATGAAGTTTATGTTCAGCACGACGAGAATAAACAGGATCGCTATCTACTGACTTCCGAAGGCGCACAAACAGTTGTTTATAATGTTATTCCAGTTAAGTATACCGCCAGTCATCAATGGACCGAGGATGGCCAGTATGTCGAAGACTTTACTGATAGCGAACATCACTATAGTGCTACCGCTCCAAGCGATTATATTAGTGTTCATGGCGGCGAACAGTTCTTTGTCCGCATTTATGGAGTCAACGATCTTTATACCGGTCCAAACAATGACCAGTGGACGCGCACTGTGCCTATTCTATTTCTTGATGATCAAAATAACGTCATCGATAGCGCTCTTCGTGGCACCTATACAAACAGCAAAGAGGGAGTTGAGATTACTGTCCCAAACGGTGCAACCAGAATGCATATTACTAACTACAATTATCAGGACGTTAGCATTCAGAAAAAAATCACTCTTAATTCGCAACAATTTGCTCAGCTTAAGGCTAAGCAGGATGAAATTCTTAACTCGCTCGATAACAACTATCAAAACGTCAAAAATAATCCAGTAATATATAGTGATTTAGAGAAGAGCTATGTCGCATTTGTGCTTGACGATTCACGTTACGATATGGACCAATTCGCGGACTTATTTATCGAAAAAAATGTACCACTTTCACTCGCTACTATTCCTGACGCTCTTTTCAATATCGCTTCCAATCATACCGAAACCCGCCAGCAGGTCGCCCAACGCGTTCAGGACGCTGGTGGCGAAATACTCGTCCACAACACGACGCCAATTCGTAGCGAAGACACTGCAAACGATGACGATTTTATCTATGATTACTTCGTTGGCGAGAAGCAGAAATTAGCCAGTATGGGTTTTGATACTGACGGCATCATCCTGGCCGGTGGCAATGGCGATGTTCTGAAGGGCAATCCGCTCACAGCCAAATGGGCCTACTCACTATACAAATACTCCGATTTACTCGGCGATTATTATAATGGTAGTCAGGATAAGAATTCTTTCTATTACTATTGGCGTAGCTGGCTCGGTGACTATAAAGATAACTCCTCCAGGATGAAGAGTGATGTCGATAACTTAGCTAATAATAGCGAGTTTATAGTGTATTATTTCCACGACACTTCAGAAATATCTGTTGCCGAAGTCTCTGCGATGATTGATTACATCAAGTCTAAAGGTTCAGACAAAATTGAGTTTACGACCTATCGTGATTTCTACCAACAGCATGCCAAGCGTGAATCAGAACTGCTAGCGCCAAAAACCTATTATGTTTCGGCAAATGGTACGAGCAGAATTGGCACAAACATCAATGATCCTACTAATATCGACTATCTAAATAATAAAGAAATTCATTCTGGAGACACGATTTTGTTTAAGCGCGGCGATACCTTCTATGGTAGCATCGACTTACAGACTAGTGATTCTAGCGACAACGCAGTCACGATTTCTAGTTACGGCGAAGGTGACCTGCCAACCATCAGCGCTGCGCGCTATGTTAATAAGAAGTGGGAAAAATATAGCGATGGCATTTATCGCATCGATTTTCTCAATAATAATAATTTTACTGGTTACAAATACACTGACGAATACTCGCTCAATATTGGCTTCATTGAGGATAATAATGGCACTAAGTATTTCCGCAAGCAACCATCGATTGATAGGCTGACAGAATTATATGATTTTTACAGCGACAATGAACGCTACGTTTATATTCGTAGCGACAGTGAGCCCTACGAGACTCTGGGCGGTCTCAAGCTTGCTTCCCGCGTTAAGCTCTTTATCTTGCATACAGGGATGGATATTAGTAATTTGCGCTTATCTCATACTGGTGCGCATGCTTTCCAGGGTTCTGGCGGTAGCACGAAAAACATCAAAATTCACGACTGTGTCATTGAGGATATTGGTGGTAGCTACTTAGATATTGACTGGGAAGAGAGATACGGTAACGGTATCGAGTTTTATCAAACTGATACAGAGAACGTCGACATTTACAATAACATCGTACGCAATGTTTATGATGTTGCCTTCACGATTCAAGGCGATGCCGGCTCCGGTAAAGATGTGCTCGTTCACGACAATGTGTTTGTAGCTAATTCGCAGGATTCTGAAATCTGGGAGGACGATCAGGCTACTGGTATTAATAACTATCAATTCTATAATAATATTTCAATTAACCAAGGTCGCGGTTGGGGCTATGATGCGCGTCCAGACCAAGATGCGGCTGGCAATATTATTTATTATGCTTATTCGCCAAACACGGGTGATATGTATTACCACCACAACCTCATATATAATCCGGTGCGCGTCTATGCCATTCACCCTGGCACTCAAAATCTCTTCATTAATCAAAACTTCATCCGTACCGACTACAACACTTTCTATATGGACAATGAGGCTTACATTTATCGCTATGGTTTCCGAGTTTGGGAGAAAGACGATTTCATTTCATGGGCAAACAAAGACGCCAATTCTACCTTCAATTATCTAGAAACTCCCGATCAAAACATTATTAATGTATCGAGCACCTCGGACGACATTGAGACAATTCGGAGATTATTCGACGACGGTTCTGCAACCCTTACCTTCCACGCCAACGATAATACTAACACTACGGCCACCCAAACCTTTAACAAAGATGAGAACTTCCAACTCCGCCAAAACACCTTCACTCGTTCTGGATATATCTTTAAAGGCTGGAACACCCAAGCTGACGGCCACGGTACCTCCTACCAGGATGGCGCTACCGTAAGCTTCTCCAAGAACACTGATCTCTATGCAGTTTGGCAAAAGAAGCCTATTACTACGTACTACACAATCAAAGATTACGAAGTTGACGAAAAAAATCATTATATCAGTAGAATCATGGTCAATACTACCGTTAACGAACTCAAATCTCATATTATACATAGTGAAGATTTAGACATCGCCATCGATAATATTGACGGCCTAATTCATACCGGCGGGAAGACGAAAATGGTAAAAGGACAAGACACTTATGCCGAATATACCAATGTTGTAATTGGCGACATTAATGGTGATGCTAAAATCAATTCCGCCGACTTACTCAAAGTGCGCCAGCATTTGCTTGGTCAGAATATTCTAACGGGCTACCGTTTCCTATCGTCAGATATTAATTACGACAGCACAATCAATTCCGCCGATTTGTTGAGAGTGCGTCAACATCTATTAGGAACCAAATTAATCAAATAAGTTAGCCAAAGGAGAGCAAGTGAAAAAAAATCAAATTATTCTAACAAGCCTAGTTGCAGCCTTCTTGCTTGGCGCTAATTCATTCGCGGCTTCTGGGAATATATATGTTAGTAAGAGCAGTGTTTATGTAGGGGATACTTTTTCGGTCAGCGTAAGCATAACTTCGTCTGCGGCGTGGAATATCCATGTTACAGCTAGTGGGCCCGTGTCTGGCTGTACGATTAATGCCGCCGACGCAACGGCTGACGCCAAGGACACCAATAAGACCTTTACTTCTTCTTGCAAGGCTACTGGCACTGGCACGATTACCCTTAGCTTGAGTGGTGATGTTACTTCTGCGAGCAACGGCAATGCGGTCTATCTTTCCGGTTCGCGCACCGTCACGGTTACCAAGAAACCAAGCTCGAATACTGGAGGCAATAATACTGGAGGCAATACAGGCAGCAACACCGGAGGCAATACTGGCGGGAATAAGCCGACGACAGGTGGCAACAAAAAACCAACTAGCAATAAGTCGACTAACAACAAGCTAGGTAGTATCTCCGTTGATGGTTATTCTTTGACGAAAGTTAATGACAACAATTATAATTTAAAGGTTACGCACGATATTGAATCGGTCAATGTTAAAGCGACTGCCGCCGATGCAAAGGCTAAAGTTTCAGGAACTGGCAAGCACAATATTAAAGATGGCAAGAATACTATCGTCGTTACAATTACTTCGGAATCTGGCGCAAAAAACTACATTAACTTAACGGTTACTCGTAAAGATGGCTTCTATCTTGAGGATCTTGACTACATTATTGCAAAGAAAATCAACAATGCGGATATTATTGTCGGTGGCGATACTAAGGTGAGCTCGTCTGACATTGCCAAAATGAAAGACAGCGGTATGACTTTCAAGCTGATTTACTCAAATCAAAGCAAGCGCTTGATTTCCGGCTGGATCATTGATGGCTCAAAAATCGAAAAACAAAAAGATTTCAACACTACGGTTTCTTTTGATTCCGAGTACCGAAAAGAAATCTTGAAGCTTTCTAATTATGCCGATGGCATTATCGTATCTACTCACACACCCCCAGATGGAGCTAAACTGCGACTTTATGTCGGCGATAAGTTCGAGAACGGCGATCTGGTTAATGTATATAGCTATTTGCCGAAAGAATTAAAAAAGATTGGCAAAAAAATTGAGGTTAGAGATGGAACAGTAGAGCTAGACGCAACTGATTCCAATACTTATTTCCTCACCATGTCATCTATTGCTAGCGCCGAAACGAAGCCAAAAGAGGTGGCCGAGATTGATTCACAAAAAGAAGATAATAATGGTCCGTTCATTGCCATTGTCGTTGGCGCACTTGCTGCAATTCTATTATCTGTAATTGTTGTATTAATTATTGTTGCCAAGAAAAAGAAGAAACAGACTGAAGTGTCTGAAATATCTCAGCCTGATCCTTTTGCCTCCTCATAATAGATTTATCCAGTACGACAGCAATAGGGCAGAGCTCTAGTCTCCTTACTAGAATCGAGCATCGGAAAGTTTTGATACGATGGAGCTTATTATGGAAGTCTTTTGTGTCGCTCAAATTTCGGAGAGGATAGCACAATCTTCGTTCGCGTGCACGCCTATGATAAAACTTCATTCACTATTAAAGATGGCGATAAAGAATATCACTACAGTATCAATATATACGAAGACAGCCTTAGCGTCAGCCAAATCGATATTACGACTAAATAACTAGAGTGCTATAATATCCATATAGGGCAGTTATCTAGGATTATGCCCGAATTGGTTTGGGTATCTCGTCTAGTGACGAGATACTTTTTTACGCTTCGTCTTCCATCGAAGTCCTAACGTAACTTCCACGTACCACACCGAAATGCGGATCCGCACATTACTCCTTTCTCGGAGACTTTAGCAGAGCCTAGCATACTGTTCATCAAGCCCCCGCGAGGCGAGTTTGATTACTTGCGTAATGGGAGGAACCTAACTCCCGCAAAAAGCATATATTATTAATGCGGGCAAGAAAAACATGAGTTTAATAATTCTGGATACGGCGCAGAATCAAAGTTTTTCTAGCCAATCGTCAAGTTCCTTGATTCCTTCGTCGGTACGTGCCGTAGAGCCTGACATATTAAAACCATTACCTTTTAATGTCGCGCCGGTCATTTTAGATTTTAAGATATCATAAGTACCGGCATTGCCAGAACCCTCGTGTGTATTAAATGGGATTACGATTTTGCCGTTCCAATCATGTTTCTCGACGAAATTATAAACGACCATTGGCATATCGCCCCACCAAATTGGATAGCCAAAGAAAATCGTATCATAGCTCGAAATATCTACGTCGCCAATGTATTCTGGGCGCGCACCGGATTTTCGTTCTTCAGTTGCGCGCTCAATCGCTTCCTGGTAAACGGCTGGATATTTATCTTTTGGCTCAATCTTAAATTCATCGGCACCAGTTTTTGCGATGATTTCTTTGGCTAATAATTCCGTATTGCCAACCTCTACGGTACCGACGCTATAATTCTCGTCTGCACGCGAGAAATAGACAACTAAAGTTTTTTCGTTACTCATTTTTATTCCTCTTCGTAAACCTTCTTCATCAAATACCTCCTTAGATATTATCCCGAATAAACTTCTCGATTTTATCAAACGGAATCTTTTCGAAATTATCGTAAAAATCCACATGTGAAGAGCCTTCAACGATTAATAATTCCTTATTGCCGACAATCGTCTCACCAAGCGGGGCATTGCCTTCGTATGGCGCAGGTGCATTATGCGTTTTATATTCAAAATCAGTCATTGCCGCAAAAGCATCTTCGCCTAAATAGCGCGAATGTGCCTTTTCGCCATGTACTATCATGACGGCATTTTTAATTTCGTTCGAATTTGTAAATGCGGTTGTATTAGCAAGGGAAATATTACCCGTCATCGCCCAGCCGCCATTTGAATTTAGGCTACGAACATGATATCCGCGCTCAGTCTTGTAGTATGCATGGTAATCTTGTAAGAATTGTGGCGCATCTGCCGGCAATGGATCTACTACGCCGCCGGCTAGCTTTAGTGAGCCGTTCTTGTAATCTTCTGTGCGCTGCGCATTGATGGCTTCTTTGGATTTTTGGCGCGCTTCGGCATTGTTTTCGGAATCGAAATAACCATTGCGCGCAACGCGTGTCATATCATACATGGTGCAGCAAACCGTAGCTTTAATGCGAGTATCTAGGCAGGCGGTTTGTAGCGCTACGCCACCCCATCCGCACACGCCAATAATTGAGATTTTATTCGCATCTACGTCTTCGCAGTTGCTTAGGAAATCAACTGCTGCCTGAAAATCTTCTACGTTCAAATCCCAACTTGTCACATAGCGTGGCTCGCCGCCAGATTCGCCAGTATAAGATGGATCAAAAGCAATTGCAATAAAACCACGTTCGGCCATTTCTTGCGCATAAAGCCCAGAAGATTGTTCCTTTACGGCGCCATAAGGCCCAGAAACTGCAATGGCTGGCAATTTGCCGCTCGCATCTTTCGGAACATACATATCGGCCGCCAACTCGATGCCAAAATGGTTTTTAAATGTTACTTTTTTATGTTCGACTTTGTCACTTTTTGGGAAAACTTTATCCCACTCCTCAACGAGTTTCAATGCCATGCGATGCTCCTTCAAAGATATTGTATTTTTATTTTAACCTACAAAAGGCCAAATTTGCTATAATATGTATATAGGGCAACTATCTAGGATTATGCCCGAGGGTTTTGAGTCACCGCTCTAGCGGTGATTCTTTTTACGCTTCGTCTTCCATCGAAGTCCTAACGTAACTTCCACGTACCACACCGAAATGCGGATCCGCACATTGCTCCTTTCTCAGAGACTCTAGCAGAGCCTAGCATGCTGTTCATCAAGCCCCCGCGAGGGTGGGTTCAACTACTTGCGTAATGGGAGAAACCTACTCCCCGCACGTAGAGCATATAATATCGAATAAGGCGGAGAAAAGCTTAAGTCCAATATATTGTATAATACCCATATGAATAAAAAGATTATCGCCATAATCTTAGTCGTCGTTGGGCTCCTCGCCATTGCTGTAGGGGTCTTTTTAGTTTTTAATAAAGACAGCGACACTAAGAAAGAAGACGCAATGAAACAACAAGGAGAATCAATTATGAACAAAGACGACAAAGCAATTGTGGTATATTTCTCAGCACAAAATCACACTAGAAATGTTGCTACCAAAATCGCTGCCAATGTCGGCGCGGATATTTTTGAAATCGAACCAGTTCAGGCCTATACCGAAGATGATTTAAGCTGGACTGATTCTGAATCGCGTGTCTCGCGTGAGCACAATGATGAATCCTTACAAGCCATCGAACTCAAAAGCACTACCGTACCAAACTGGGACGAATACGACACGGTCTTTATTGGCTATCCAATTTGGTGGGGCGGTTCGTCCTGGGTGGTAGATTCTTTTGTCAAGAAAGTAGATTTTGGCGATAAAACCGTCATTCCGTTCTGTACTTCACATTCTTCCGGTCTCGGCACGAGCGATACCGATCTCAAAGCCAAAGCCACTGGCGGTAATTGGCAACCAGGTCATCGCTTCTCACAAGATGCTACTGACGCAGAAATCAAGACTTGGACCGATAGTTTGCTATAATATCTATATAGGGCAGTTATCTAGGATTATGCCCGATTGGTTGTGAATCACCGCCTTAGCGGTGATTCTTTTTACGCTTCGTCTTCCATCGCCCTATATAATGAGCACAATAATCTACACAGACAAGAAAAAGCACGAGTTCAATGTAATGCATAATACTCATATGAGTCTCATCGTAAATATTTACTATACCGGCGAAGGAGATAACGCCAAAAAGTTTGCCGAAGAAATGGTATCAAGCGGCATTGTGGACCGTGTCCGTGCAGAGGAGGGCAATGAACGCTATGAATATTTCTTTCCAATGGACGACTCGCAAACCGTGATGCTAATTGATCGCTGGACGGACCAGGCCGCACTTGATGTGCATCATAAAACGTCCATGATGGCAGAGATCGCTGCTTTGCGCGAGAAATACCATCTGCGTATGCGGGTGGAGAAGTTCACGGAAGTCAAATAGCTTTTTGCTATAATATACTACATAGAGCGACTATCTAGGATTACGCTCTTTGGGTTTAATCATCCCGCCTTATCGGCGGGTTGATTTTTTACGCTTTGCTAATCTAAAGTCCAGCGTAACTACCACATGCCACACTTTCATGCGGATGCTCACTATTACTCCTTTCTCGGAAAGCTCTAGCAGAGCCTAGTATACTGTTCATTAAGCCCCCGCGAGGCGAACTCAACTACTTGCGTAACGGGAGAAACCTAAACTCCCGTACATAAAAGCATAAAATACGGACTAATATAGAAAAAGCACAAGCAATTAATTATTTAGGCAATTTCGGGCATCCACATACTGGTATAAAATCAGACTCTTTTCGGTATTTTGGCCAATGCTGAAGTCTGCTCGAAATCATCGTGCGAATATTATTGGGTTCTAGGACTTTTTCTTTGATTTCGCGCGCCGTGCGTAGTGCGAGCGTGGCATTTTTGCGTGGCCGGCGACCGTAATCCAGAATATCTTTCCCATAAAAACTATTCGTGCGCTTGCCATCGCAGAAAGTGAAGCCGTATATTGTGCCGCCACCGAGAGAATCGTTTGGCTCAAGCTCTTTCGGAATATCAAAAAGTCCTGGCGCCGCTTTGATGATTTTAATTATATGTTCAATATCCTTCATCGCTAGCGTATGTTTATACTTTTTGCCACGAAACCAAGTCGTGACGTTATCTTTCTCATCATCGGTGATAACGATGCGAAAAATCTTATCGTCTTTCGCGGGCCCAATCAATCGGTCAGTGATGTGATAGAAGAAGATGAGCATATGGAGTGATTATAGCATTGGCTACGGATATAAGTTCATTATTTGAGGCAATCATCTCTGATATAATATGGTTATCACCATAAAGAGGAGGGTGTTATAAACAGCACAATTCGTACTCTGACCGACAGAGAGCAAAAAGAAGCCGCGAAGGCTTTTTATGAGCAATGGAAAGACCGTTCTGACGAGAAGAAGGACACGCAATCATTCTGGTTCGATCTACTTAGAATGGTATATGGCGTCGAGAACCCCTCGCAATTTATTAACTTCGAAAAGACCGTTCAGTTCGAGAACAGCAAAAAGTTCGCTGATGGCCATATCGCTGAAACCAAAATTCTTATTGAACAAAAAAGCGGCAACATCGACCTAGCAAAAGCTGAACAGCAATCAGACGGGGCATGGCTGCGCCCAGACCAACAGGCTCGTAGATACGCCAACAACCTCCCCTATAGCGAAAAACCAAAATACATAATCACCTCAAACTTCAAAGAAATATGGATATACGACGAAAACAGGCCACATTCTGACCCAGAAAAGATTCAATTAAAAGATTTGCAAAAAGAATACTACCGCCTTCAGTTCATGGTCGACACGGGGAGCCAGCACATCAAAAAGGAAATGGAACTATCCATTCAAGCTGGCGGAATCGTAGGTGAGTTTTATAATGCACTTCGTGACCAATATCATAACCCGGACGACCCAGAAACGCTCAAGAGCTTAAATAAGCTATGCGTTCGCTTAGTCTTCTGCTTGTACGCTGAAGATGCAGGGTTATTTGGCCGAAAAAGCGCTTTCCACGATTATCTAGCCCACTATGAAGCAAAAGATATGCGCGAGGCGGTAAAACGATTATTCAACGTGCTCAATCAAGAGCCTAGCGAGCGCGACCCCTATCTTGAGCCTGAGCTCGCGAGCTTCCCATACGTCAACGGTGGATTATTTGATGGGGAAGACATCGAGATCCCACACTTCACGGACGAAATCAGAAACTTAATTCTAGACAGAGCATCAGACGATTTTAACTGGAGCGAAATCAGCCCAACCATCTTTGGCGCTGTATTCGAATCAACGTTAAACCCCGAGACGCGTCGTAAAGGCGGAATGCACTACACGAGCATTGAAAACATCCACAAAGTAATTGACCCTCTGTTTTATGACGGATTATGCAAAGAATACGAAGACATCAAAACTATCAAAACTATACCGACACGCAATCAGAAGCTTGAGGCATTCCGTGACAAACTTGCAAGTCTAACTTTCCTTGACCCAGCATGTGGCTCAGGTAATTTCTTAACAGAAACGTATTTGTCTTTGCGCCGTCTAGAAAACGAAGCTATTCAGCTCATACAAGATGGTAAAACTTCATTCGGTTTTCTAAACCCAATTAAGGTTCAAATCAGTCAGTTTTACGGAATTGAGATAAACGATTTTGCCGTCACCGTCGCTAAGACGGCACTCTGGATTGCTGAATCGCAGATGATGAAAAAGACCGAAGAGATAATGCACCAAAATCTCGATTTTCTGCCACTAAAAACCTACACAAACATAATCGAAAACAACGCCCTAAGGGTAGACTGGAGTGATGTTATTCCGGCCGAGAAGCTTAGTTACATTATGGGAAACCCGCCGTTCATCGGCGCTCGCATGAAAGAAAAACCACAAGCCGACGATATGGATTATATCTTTGAGGGCGTAAAAAACTAC
Organism: Candidatus Saccharimonadota bacterium; assembly: GCA_016290315.1. Lineage (GTDB taxonomy): Bacteria > Patescibacteriota > Saccharimonadia > Saccharimonadales > Saccharimonadaceae > UBA2834. The sequence continues at coordinate 14,761 of JAEETK010000020.1, forward strand.
GGCAATCTAGATTATGTTGCCGCTTGGTATATGAAAGCTGCAAAATATATCCAAAACACCAATATTGAATGTGCTTTCGTCTCAACAAATTCTATCTCACAGGGCGAACAAGTTGCCATTCTTTGGCGACCGCTCATGGAAGAGTGTAGAATATATATTAATTTTGCACATAGAACATTCCGCTGGGATAGTGAGGCAAGCCTAAAGGCGCACGTTCACTGCGTAATTATAGGATTTAGCCTGAACGAGCATAAAACAAAACTGATTTTTGACGAAAAAGCAAAGGCGAAAAAAGCAAAAAACATCAACGGATATTTAATAGATGCGCAAAATATCTTCATAGAAAGCAGACAAAAACCACTCTGTGTAGTCCCAACCATCGGAATCGGCAACAAACCAATCGACGGCGGGAACTATCTGTTTACTGAAGAAGAAAAGAATGCGTTCATAAAACAGGAACCAAAATCGAAAGACTATTTTAGAAAATGGATTGGCGCCGAAGAATTCATTAATCGAAAAACTAGATACTGTTTGTGGTTAGGGAACGTTTCGCCAGACGAAATACGCTCCATGCCGCTATGTTTACAACGAGTCCAGAATGTAAAAAACTTCAGGTTAGCAAGCAAGAGTGAAGGAACACGAAAAATCGCACAGACCCCTACTCATTTCCATGTAGAGAATATGCCAGAAACCAACTATCTGCTAATCCCCCGAGTTTCATCAGAACGAAGAAAGTATATGCCCATTGGCTATATCGACAAAGATACTCTATCCAGCGATTCCGTTCACATCACCACCGGCGCAACACTTTATCATTTCGGTGTCCTGGAGTCAAATGTCCACATGTCGTGGATGCGAGCGGTCTGCGGACGTCTCGAAAGCCGCTACCGTTATTCTAAAGACATTGTTTATAATAATTTTCCTTGGCCTACTCCAACCGACAGGCAAAAAACAAAAATCGAACAAACAGCGCAGGCAATTCTTGAAGCTAGAGCAAAATATCCAAATTCTTCACTTGCCGATTTATACGACGACACAATAATGCCGCCAGATTTACGCCGGGCCCACCAGCTCAATGATAAAGCCGTCATGGAAGCATATGGATTCTGGGGTAAGCTTAATTCCGAGACAGAATGTGTCGCCGAATTAATGAAGATGTACCAAGAGCTAACTAAATAAAAAACAAAAGGTAGGGCAATACTAATATGGCATTCATGGATTCATTTCTGAATAATGTTCAAGTAGCAGTCGGCGGCTTCCATACGCCCGAAGTACTTAAGCGTAATGACGAAGGCATTCAGAAACAAATAGCATATTTGGAACAAAATCCTACCGAAGAAAATAAAAAGAAGCTTGCCAGTTTCAAAAAAGGAGCACAAGGCGAAGCGAATGTCCTGTTCCAATTGGAGCATTCCGGAATTGGCATGTATATTCTACATGGAATACACGTCGAAGATGCCCAAATAGATTTCGTTGTAGTCACTAGAGGATGGGTCTACTTTATTGAAAGCAAAAACTGGAGCGGAACATGGAAGGTTCAAAAAGACGGAACTATAATAACCCAGAATGGAAAATATAAAAGAAGCCACGAATCGCCGTTTTCGCAGAATCAAAGGCATACGGAAACTGTCAAACAGCGCTGGCGAAAGAAGAACAACAAAGTTACTACCATGTTATTTAGTTCCCTATTCGAAAAGAACTGGTATAAGCCATTAGTTGTCGTATCAAATTACGAAAGCATTATCGACCTAAAATATGCTTCAAAATACGACAAAGAACATATAGTTAGAGCCGACCAGCTGGCAGCGTTTATCAAGAATGACTTGAAAGCATATGGCGGACGCGAACCATTCTCAACCAAGAAAGAAATGCGCGCTATCGCCGAAGGGTTTCTCAAGGCTGAGAAGGAATACCAAGAAAGCAAAGCTCAAGAAAAAGAACGGAAGCGCGAAGCGAAAGAATCGCCTGTCAACTCTTATGACTTTCAACAGTCACAACAAAAATTCAAACGTAACCTTCAGTCCTTCCGCAAATATCAAGGCGATAAAGAAGGCAGGTCACAATACGACATTTTGACTGATAGGGAGATTCAAATTATTCTTAACCACAATTATTCAGACCCAAACGAGCTAGACAGGGTCGCCATCAGCCAAGCCAAAAAAGATAGGTACGGGAAAGGTATTATCGCCGCCTACAAAAATGCGTTCAAGCGGTGATGGTCTTTATAGAGATCCAAAATATTCTTTTAGTTTCTTGGCCATCAAAACGCGTCTAGCTTTTAAGAAATCGTCGTAATTACTTACGTCCATAGTTGAGAAATTACTCGGTATGCAATTTTCTGCCATGTTTTTCTTGAGCGTAGCCATGTCGCTTATTCCGCCATATACATTCTCGCCTCCATTGCATTGTTCGAGTACGGACCGCATGTAGTCTATTGGGGCGCGATTGCTTATTTGAATATTAACTTCGGTTTGAAGCATGGCAAAGTTTGCAATCTGATTATATTCTCCGCGATTATTATGTCCATTTTTCTGGAGATAATCTTTTGGAAATATATGATGCACATCACCGCGGTTTTCAATCAACGACCTTACGCTAATTTCTTTAGACAAGAATCCACGATCTCCCAGCTTTACTTGTGACATTATGAATGTCTTCCAATATGGAGAAGATGCAACAGAGGTATTGAGGCGTGTCACTAATATGCTGGACCAGAAAGTATCATTCAGTTGTTGAGATATTTCTTCGTCGATAAATGCATTTATATCTTCGGCGGTATTTAGGCGGCGTATATCGTAATCGAATTGTGATTCTGGCGAAGATGTATAGCGTTGCGTTAGAATTGACATCACAATCCAACGACGAACTTGCTTTTCGATAATGTCAGGTTTTATATTCTTTTCACGCAATAACAAATAAAGAATATAGCCAAAGTTAGTCACGTTTTGAGAACGAATTAAGTCCGCATGTATAGCGCCAGTAGACTTAATTATCATGATATATCGTTCGAAGTTAGACTGATTAATAAAGCTCTCTACGCCTTCGCGGAGTAGTTTATAGCTATTTTCGATAATATCTTCACGGTATTCACGCGTTTCGAAATCACGTCCAGAAAGGAGACTGACTAAGTCTTGCAACTTTCCGCGACGGAATTTATACGTAAAAGCAACTCTCAATACGTCAGTATAATTAGGCAAATATATTTCTTCGGCCTTGTCTTTAATCCATGCTATCCTACGGAATACATCTTTAGAGCTAAAATCGATATCGCTATTTTTGATATTATCGTAGTCTACTGGGGTTTTAGCGAAATGGCAGAAGTAATCAATAGTCTTGCGAATATCGTTGCCTTCATATTTTTCATTAACGCTAATTTTAGACATTGCAAAGTCGGCTTGCGAGAGAACGACACCTTCGGAGTTTATGCGAATAAAGATTTACGTCACGGTATCAATATCTAACATGGAACCAAGCTCGATGCGGCCAATGGAAATATTCTTTATCTGTTGGAGTTTATTGATGCGTTCATTGACGACGTTCTGATCCATATCAAACTTTTTTGAGTAATCATCAACGAATTTCCAAATATTTACGTTTCCATCTTTCATGAACGTGGAAATATCTGGAATCCATTCATCTTGTTTTTCGATGGCGGGGTTTGAAGTTTGGAATTCTTCGGTGCGTAAATTAAAGGCGATTTTTATGCGTACTTTTTTATAATTGCTATTTAGGACTTCTTGTCCGAGTAGTGCGGCGGTTAGGGCGGTAATGCGTTGCTGACCGTCAATCAGGATTTGCTTTCCTTCAGAGCGAGATCCATCTTTTAATTTAATATCTGGACTTTTCCAGGTAACGATATATCCTACGGGATATCCGCGATAAAGAGAATCAATTAAATTACGCACTTTAGTGGAATCCCATACGAATGGGCGCTGAATCTCTGGTATGGCGATAATTCCGTCTTGCACATAGCCTAACAGCGTACTGACGCTAACATTATTAACTTCATATGTTGCCGACATCAAAAAACTCCTTTTTTATATTATATAGGATTTTTCTATTGCATGGACGACTGCTTAAGAATAATAGAATCTATTTCCCCAATTCCTTTGTCGTTACCCCAACAATCTCCTTTAACCTCTCCTTATCGTCCACCTCGTCCACCAAATACATCTTTTTCGCACCTTCGTAGGGCAGGGCTTCGCTCATGCCAAAACTACTATTTCCAGACGTAATCTTCACTAGTAATCTATCATCATAAATTCCGCCAAACAGCACGCCGTCCGCATATAGTAAAAACTCGCCCATCATCGGCCGACAAGTAATCCCCGACACTAAAGATAGTTGTTCTAATACATAATCCCTATATTCTTTTGTACTGGCCATTTTATTTGTCCGTTAATAAATAACTCTTTTTAATTAATTCAAAAACCATCTCGTCTGGCAAAGTTCCGTCCAGCAGAACTGTAATCCAGTTATTTTTATTCATATGGTAAGCCGGGAAGATATGGTCGCTTGTTTCGGCAAAATCAAACGTCTGATTTTTATCAAATTTCAAATTAATTATCTCTACTTTTTTGTCTTCTTTAATCCCCAAGCTTTTGCTCGAAATAATACCAATCAACGCAAACCATTTACTATTATGACTGTGGCGAAAAATCGCATAATCTGGATAGCGCTCTGGCCACAAAAACTCCGGCTCGGCGCCATACTCGCTCTTAATATGATCTACTACTGTATTGGTTTGCGGATTTTTATACATTCTATGCGCAATTCTTCTTATGTGCTTTCAACTTTTTCATCGCCCAATCGTAATGTGACGATAAGCAACTTACGAAATACGACCCCAAAACTGAGCCGCCTACCCAAGGATACATGCCTTTAGTGAATAGTTGTTCTTCGCTCAAACTTTCTGCCAATTTCATCACATCTGCATGCGACTTCTCAAACATCTTGCGCGCATCAGCTAACGACGTCTTCTGATGTTTCTTCCAATATTCCACGTTCATATCGCCGTAAGTTTTCCAAGTATAAGGCTCCGGCAAGAACGGCGCATTGCCGCCTTTGTTTAAATTCGTATCCACAAATTCTAATAACATGCGATGCCATTCGTATAGATGTACCCAAATATCTCGCAGATTTTTATCGCGGCCCCAATGGCGTTCTTTTTTGCTTGGATCGCCTGAGAAATCAAACGGCGTATTCATTTCTTTCTCGCTCATTCCATCCGCCATTTCAATCAGCTTGGCGTAATATTCCGCACCAGCTTTTAATAAATCTGCTTTATTGCGTGGTCGTGACATTTTGAACTCCTGATTTTTTACTCAAATATTACACTAATGATACCACGTAGAGGTGGCCAAAGGGGCAACGATTGACATTTAACATTAATTATTATAAAATATATACAACCGTGCCCAAGCACGTAAAGTTTTTATATTTAGGAGGGTAAATATGCTCATTACTAATAGAACGCTAATGACCGAATCAATAATCGAGATAGTTCGCGACGCCTGCATGGAGCTGGGTATCACCCATGGCGCCATCGGTGTCGGCGTTGCGATGACGGTTAGAAACGAGGCGATGTCTCGGTCGTTCGAGTCCCCCGAAAACGTGAACCCGGAACTGTCGATCACATCGATAACTGGCGATGGTAATACGCTTTGCTATGGCGAGGACGGCAAGGTTACCGGAGACGGCGCCGGTATCGTTATGGGGATGATTGCTGGGCTCCAGCGTTGGATTCCCATTTGCGTGAAGGAACATCGTCAGCCAATAACAAGCGATGATATATACACCTCTGCTGCAATGCCAGATGATAAGGTTATGCCCGGAGATTCAAATCGCAAAGGTGCCGTCGCAATCAATGTCGGTTTGCTTGGCTGCACAGGCCGTCCTTGGCGTGGTCGCAGGACCTTCACTATTTACGTCGCCGTTGCTGGTGGCACTGGTGAAGAGAATGAGGAGGCCGCTCGGAGCGCACTCGACTATATCCGCAATGAAGCTACTACTTACAAGGATGGCTTCCTCATACTGTAAAGGGTATTCTACGATTACTGAACGAGACGCATACTCTGGTCGCGTTCTGTGCGCCCCGACTCTCTAGTCGGGGCATTTTTCATGTTATTGACAAGTAAGCAGGACCATGATATTATAATGAAGCATACTAGCAATAGTGTGTAG
>JAEETK010000048.1 GCA_016290315.1 Candidatus Saccharimonadota bacterium
CAAGAAAGTATAGATTATAATACTTACGACTCTACCAAGATTCTCGAAGCCAATGATGATAACGGCAATATAGCGGATCATGTCCGCGGGAAGGCTGATTCGAAGGTCGTTGTAATTGAGTATGCCGATTTATCTTGCCCAGGGTGCGCCAGCATGATGCCACGTATGTCGAAGCTTTACGAAGAATACGGCGACCGTGTTGCTTTCGTTTTTCGACATTTCCCCATCAAGGGGCATCAAAATTCACGTTCAGCCGCCGCCGCTATTGAAAGTGCCGGTTTTCAAAATTATTACTGGGAAATGCTGGAGGCGCTCTACGCGAGCCGCTCGGATTGGTTAGAAGCGACAGGTCAAGAACGTACCGATATCTATGCACGCATCTTTATGGATATCGCACCGCAAGGTGATGAAGCAAAGTTCCGCGCCGATATGAATGACCAGAATATTGAGAAAAAGATTAGTTTCGATTACACTCTCGGCAAGAATAAAGACAAGGTAGAGGCAACGCCATCAGTGCTCGTGAATGGTAAATCAGTCGACATCTCAAGAGAAGGCGTGACTTTTGACGATATCATAAAAGATTTGAAAAAAATGATAGAGGACGAATTAAAGAAGTCAGAAGAGTCTAAGAAATAGTAATTCTATCAATGCAACAAAAAATCTCCCAGAAATGGGAGATTTTTAGATATTACTACATTTCGATGTATTCATTCCACCGAAGTGTATCCACTCGTAGCGTCCCCTTACGAGTACGCTTTTTCATGGTTTTCTCCTGCTTAGTAATGTAACCGCTCGAAACGACCTTTGCCCCTAACCGATAAGACGGCTCTTTGAGCGGCAATAAGCATTATAACAAAGAATTTCGCAGGATTCAAGCATAAGCTTTTTTATACCCTAGCGCTTCTTGAGAGCCTCTCTAATGCGGTCCTCGACTGGCAAGTTGATATCTATGCCGTCTAAAGCCTTTGTAGCGTCAGCAAGCGTAAAACCGAGCGACATCAACGCATCTAGCGCATCGTCGTGCTCTAAGGTCGTCTTCTGCTCCGGCTCAGCCTTTCGACCATAATAGGTCGGTAAGCCGACTTTATCTCTGAGATCTACAATAACTCGCTCGGCAGTTTTTTTGCCCACGCCGCTAGCTTTAGATACGTATGTAGAGTCAGCGTTCGCGATAGCATTGCGAACTTCTTCAACTGGCGCCAGGCCCAAAATAGCCATTGCAGCCTTGGGGCCAATCCCCTGCACCGTGATAAGTAATTCAAATAGCTTTTTAGCAGCCAAACTGGAAAAGCCAAATAATTCTTCGGACTGTTCGCGAATATGGTGATAAGTGTAAAGCTTGATGTCGTCGTTTAAGCTTAGATTGTCGAAATCAATGCTCGTAAGCGAGACTTCATACCCAACTCCATGCACGTCAATGATGGCGGAATTGGCAAATTTTTCGGCAACTTGGCCGTGAACGTGTGCAATCATGTTCCATATTATACAAGATTTCTTGAGGTAGTAAGAAAAAAGCCCCCGGCTCCGACCGCATCCGTAGTGGATTAGGTCTTTGCCGGGGGGTAAGTTGTCACTGTGCGATTCTGCGTCTACGCCTACGATAGCGTAACGCCTGCACTGTCCTGAATTCGGTCTCTACGCTCGTCGAAATGATAAGCGCGCTCAAAACCAAAAGAATCATGACAGCGAAGTTATCGCGATAAGCAAAGTGGCAAAACAATGGCGGAAGCGCTACGAGCGCGGCAAATAGTGCCACCAAACAAGCCGGATTACGCTGGAACATCTCATCTCTTTCATCGTCAATGATATTAAGATATGAACTGTAAGCCCACAGCCCGAGCGCGATAAGAGCAGCCCTTGCAATGCCTACCTTGACAATGATATCAATGTCACCATCAAAGGTCAGCTCGGCAACAACAAGCGCTCTTACTATCAAGCGGTTGATCGCCTGACCATACAGCTCGGAGTCAACCTTCGGACGACCTTCGCCTCTTACCAGAACGAAGAGTACCATTATCTCTATAATTTCCGACATCAGCAGCAGCATGGCGAAACCCGTAGGATTAGCAACGAAGCCGTTATCTGCAACCGTCAGAAGCATTGCTATTACCACTATTGCGAGAATGGCGATAATTTTAAGAGCATTAATCGCAGTTTTCATTTAATCCCCCCTTTTTTAGGACAACTTTATAAATATCAAGCACGTCAATTAGCGCTCGATGTCGATTATATAATAATATTCTAGTGTAGTCAAGCTAGCTTACGAGTATGCAACCCGCGTCATGAGCGCATGAGTTATTGCCGCAGCTAAGGCGTCGGCGGCATCGTCGGGCTTTACAATCTGCTTCATATTAAGAAACATGCGCACCGCCTCTTGCATATCTTTCTTTTTCGCACGACCATAACCCGTCATTGTTTGTTTTATTTGAAGAGGAGTGTATTCATAAACTGGAATATTACGTTTCCTTGCCGCCAGGATACAAACTCCACGCGCTTCAGCAACAGTTATGCCAGTTGTGATATTTTGATTAAAAAATAGCTTCTCGATCGAGCATTCATCCGGATGCGTTTCGTCGATTATCTCATTAAGTGATTCATAGATGTCTAAAAGACGATCTGCTAATGGCGTGTGGGCTGGGGTCGTGATCACGCCGGCTGTAATCATACGTGGCCGCTTATGTGTTGTAAATTCTACAACGCCAAAACCACAAATGCCGGTTCCTGGATCCACACCTAAGACACGCTTTGTTGACATATTAATATATTATACCTTACGAAATTTGCTACTAAATGCCTTAATTGCCTTCCTGATTTCTAGTCGATATTGATATATCACATATGAAATGCTCGCGATAGCTGCTACTGCTATCGTAGAAATTGCGATAAATATTTTAGGATTACGATATTCCTCGCTGTCTTCCACTGGCATAGGCGCGTAATCGGCGAGTTCACCAGTATTTTCGCGAATTTTACGACAGCGATTCGTCTCCGGATTGCGCTCATAGCCCTCCTTACATTCCGTCGATGTTGTTGTATTCTCGATTTTTCGACAACGATTAGTGTCAGGATTACGCTCATAGCCATCTTTACAGGGAGTCAAGACAGTAGCCGCCTCAATCTTTTTGCAACGATTCGTAAGTGGATTTAAATATTTTCCTTCTGGACAAATCACGGCACTTTCTTCGGCACTGGCTTCTACCTTTTTAACGCAATTTCCAGTAGCAGGATTAATTATTTTGTCTTCGGGACAGGTTTGAAATTCTTGATAAATATTCGCCGAACTTGGGGTCGGTTGATAGGTTTGGCGCCAAAAAGCTAATTCCGTATTTGCGTCGAAAAGAGCATACGAAGTACCTCTTTTCTGGCCGTTAGGATAATCAATACTATCTACAACAGTCCCATCCAAATCGATTACGGAAATCGTATTGGTCGATACTGGGTTTTTTGTTAGCGACAAGGTGGCGTCTTGATAGGCATAATAATCGCCTGGAGCAAGCTCGCCAAAAAGCGGATAGACGCTATTTTTATACACTACGCGACAAGAATCTAACAATATCGGCACATCAGTGGGATTATATAATTCAATAAACTGCTCCGATGCATTAGCCTGATAATAACTATATACCTCTGTTATTTTGACGCCGTTACAACTTGGACTGACAGAGACAACTTCCGACTCCTTGTCGCTAGGAAGCTCCGCAATACTTTCGAAATATATATCTGGGTAATACTTTTCCATAGTAAAATCGACACCATCGAGACACTCTTTACTGCAACGCTTTAGTGAATAGTTATCCTCAAATTTTGTGGCAAATTTTGCATAGCTATTATCGCATTCGAGCTTCCCCCAGCATATCTCATCGATTTTATCTTCTCCGCGATATAGCTCAAGCATGCCAGCCGTAGAAGCGATACCAGAAGAACCAAAATCATAAAGATAATACGAGCCATCAGCGCTAGAATATTGAGGGCTAATCGACGCACCTAGCACTAGCCGATTGCCTAGCATGCGTAAATTCTCCGCAAAAGAGATTTCTCCCGAAACATTACCGGCGCTATTTGTATAGATAATCCGAAAAGAAGATAGCTCTAAATAATCTTCGACTATACGTTCGAGCTCGATAAAATCATAATTTTGCGCGGAACCGTCGTCCTTATAGCCAGCATTGACGGCATAGAAACGTAGCGGAATAGATAAATCGTCAGCGTGCGTAGTATTGGGCGACGCCAAAATAGTAAAGAAAGTGACAATTACTCAAATTAATATAACTGATTTTTTCATAGAATTAGCATAAATAAATACACGAAAATACCCAAGCATAAGTGCAATATTTTTAAGAGCGTGCTAAACTGTAACCATGAGCGATTTATTAAGTATCGCTACGATTGTACTAGCAGGCATCGTGCAAGCCTCCCTGCAGCTTAGTTTGGG
>JAEETK010000049.1 GCA_016290315.1 Candidatus Saccharimonadota bacterium
AGAACTGCCAAGGGATTCGCTTGGGTAATCAATCACATCTGAAAGCTTGCAACTTTTTGCATTGTTCTTACGTCTAACAGATAGAAACTTTTAAAAGAAAACGATTATGATACTCTCAACAACCCCAACAAGGTAAAACAAAGGAAAATAAAGTAAAATTAAGTAAAACTAAAATCCTAATAATCAGTTACTTATACTGCTTTTGCGTTTTTACCTTATTTTCTTCTATTTTCCTTAATTATCGTTAATTTTACTCGTTTTTGTCCCTCGTTTGTCCCTCGTTTGAATTATTATTAGTACCTTTGCAAACGGACAATTAAAAGACATACCATTATGGCAAAACAATTTGAGGACAAGAAAGTTAGCGGACAGGTAACGCTGAGAAGCCGTGAAACGGCAAAGGGAAAAAGCCTGTATCTTGACATCTACAAAGATGGTGTTAGGAGTAAAGAGTATTTGAAAATGTATCTTATCCCGGTTAAACGGCCAGAAGATAAGATTACTAACAAAACGACTTGGGAAGCAGCCGAAGCCATAGCCAGGGAACGCGCCCAATTGATCGTAAAGGGCAGGGCCGGAATCAAAGACAGGAAAAGCAAAACACTTTTGCTCGATTGGTTGGATATTAGAATTAACCGCCTAACAGAACACGCAAAAGAAATGGGCAGAACTGACAATAATTCTGCAAAGCAAGCCAAAAAAGAAAAGCTGCATATAGAAGCCTACATTAGCCAAAAGTACAAAAGTAAGAAAATAACTTTGGGTGATATTGATCGCGATTTTTGCGTAGGATATGGCGAATATCTTTGTAATGCAATGGGACGCAAAAACAAGCATTGTCCCGAAAAGCCGTTATCTTCGGGGACACGCAATCTTTATTTTAAAGGCTTTTCGACAGCCTTAAATGCGGCCGTGAAAGCGGGACACATGCAAACAAACCCGATGGAGCATTTAGATATTGCAAAGATCGTAGGCAAAAACACACCAAACGAAAGAGTGTATCTTACAGCAGACGAATTACGGAAATTGATTGCAACCAATTGTAAACGGGAAAATGTGCGTAACGCTTTCCTGTTTTGTTGTATGTGCGGTTTGAGGTGGAGTGATGTTAGCACACTTAAATGGGAAGACATACACGCAGACGGGGACGAATGGAAGATAGAGAAAAGGATGATTAAGACGAGTGAATTATTATATTTGCCATTAAGTAACGAAGCTAAAAACTATTTGCCCTCAAAGGAGTTAAAGGAGAGAAACGACTTAGTATTTACTTTACCCACACTTTGGGCAACCGAAAGAATTATAACGGATTGGGTGAAAGAAGCAAAAATAACGAAACACGTTACTTTTCATTGTGCCCGCCACACCTTTGCAACCCTGATGTTAACCCAGGGTGCAGACCTCTATACAACGAGCAAGCTATTAGGCCATACAAGCGTAAAGACAACAGAGATTTACGCAAAGATTGTGGATCAGAAGAAAGTGGAAGCAGTTAATTTGCTTAATGGATTATTAACCCCTAATAAGTAGGCATTATGGAAAAGACGTATAACGATATAGTAGCCGAGAATCAAGCACTAAAGAACGAAAACAGCATACTAAAGCGCGAAATGAAAATTTGGCGTAAGTTTATGGTAAGCCATTTCCCGGAATACTTAGACGTTTTTGATGTTGTATGTAAAACGAACCAAGACAGCCCGGAAGCCCTAAAGAACGCAGCAAAATGCGGTTGCAAAGTAATCAGTATTAACCCCGTAAACAAATGAAGTTATGACACCTTACAATATTATACAACAGCACCCGGAATGGGTAACAAGTGAAAGAACACCCAGGGCAGCGATCCAAAACGAAGCCAGGCGGTATGTACGCGAACTTGAGGGCAGCAAGAATTTCAGCAGCCTAATAACAGAAGATTTAGACGATCTGTTAAGACAGCGAGACGCAATAAACGATTTTGCGGGTGTTGTAGCCGATGGCAAAACAGCCCAGGCAAACACAGACAGCCCCGAATATTTGACAGACAGACGCAAAGCCCAAATATACGCTATCTTTATTAAAGCCGTCATATCGGAGTTATCCGGTAAAGCCATATGCACAGCCGCCCAGGTTGAGGAATGGCGGGAAAGATACGCAGTTAAGTTAGAGGGGCTAAAGGGCAAAACAACAACAGCGAAAGCCGGAAACGAAACCCGATCTTTAGAGCCTATTTTGTATAGCCGAGCCAAACAAATCTACAAAGCGTTAATTGATTATTCCTTAATTGATTGTGAGGAATCCGATTTTACAAACCTTTTTTGTGTTGCACCGGGCAAACACTACGATAAAGCCCCCAATACGATAGAATGGAAAGGAAAAGTAAAACTCGAACTTGCAATATTTTGGGAAAGCATGTGCTACTTTTCGACAGGTATATACAGAACGAAATGGAAGCAGTTACCACTATACATCAAAACCGATTTACAAGCAAACAAAGGCGATCTAAAGGACGTTAAGAAAGATAGAAACGCGTACTTTAGCCATAAGATTAAACGGATATTTGATAACATTTTGGAAAAGGAAAACGAAGAAAACAAAAACAAAGAGATAGACGCTTTAGCAGAAGCCAAAGCCGATAAAAAAATTAGTAAACTCTTTAAAATTTGAAAATCCAAATTAGCAATTGGGGCGCAATCTTTTTAGGGTTGCGCCTTTTATTTGCCCCACAATCTGACAGACGAAGCCCCACAGGGCACATGGTGAAGCCATACCAGGCAGCAGCCCCACGATCCGACAGACGAAGCCCCACAGGGCACATGGTGAAGCCATACCAAGCAGCAGCCCCACGATCCGACAGACGAAGCCCCACAGGGCACATGGTGAAGCCATACCAAGCAGCAGCCACAGGATCAGCAGACGAAGCCCAAAGAAAGAATTTGCCCCCACAAGTGGGGTGCAAGTGGGTGTTATAGTTGCATATTCTTATATCTTATTATTTACCTTTGCACATAATTATATATAATAAGGTATGGAAGCAAAAGAAAAAAAGTATCTATCAGTAAGGGAAGCAGCCGAATATATCGGTTACTCCATTGGTTACGTTTACAGGCTTGTAGCGTTAAACGTATTGCCACATTACACCCCGAATGGTGGGCGCATTATATTTAACCGGGTAGAACTCGATGAATGGATAGCCAGGAACGGCAAACAGCCGGGCGATCCCAAAACGGAACATATCGTAATAAGATAGTCAGTATATGGAGAATTTGAAATTAACCCACGATTTCGATTTAGACGTAGCCACAGCCCACAGCCGTTTATCTAAAAAATGGAAAAACAAAAAGTGGAAGTGGAGCGAGATCGTAAAGAAGTGCAGCGACACAAGGCGCACAGATGAAAGCGTAGCCGAATATATGAAAATGACCCGTGACGAACAAAGCAACGTTAAGGACGTAGGCGGTTTTGTTGGCGGTTATTTGTCAGGCGGAACGCGTAAGACTGAAAACGTTATTTGGCGAAGTATGGCAACTCTCGATATTGATTACGGGACAAATAACGTTTGGGATGATTTTACGATGCAATTTAACTTTGCGGCCCTGTTATACAGCACCCACAAGCACACAGCAGAAAAGCCCCGTTTTCGTTTGGTTATTCCGTTTTCCCGGAATGTTGAGCCAAAGGAATACGAGCCGATTTGCAGAAAGATAGCGGACGCGATAGGTATAGACCTATTCGATACGACAACGTACCAATTACCACGCCTGTTTTATTGGCCGTCAACGCCCAAAGACGGAACGTTTGTTTTTGAGTATCAGGACGGGAACGCCCTCGATGTTGACGAAGTTTTAGGCAAATATGTTAACCCCCAGGACGTGAGCGAATGGCCGACAGGCAGCAGAGAAAACGAAGCCGTGGCCCACGAAATACGAAAGGCGGGTGATCCTTTGGAAAAGCCCGGACTAATAGGCGCATTTTGCAGAGCGTACACGATAGAGGAAGCAATAGCAAAGTTTTTGGCCGACAAATACGAAGCCACCGCCACCGATGGCAGATATACGTATAAATTGGGTAGTGTTGCAGCCGGGTTAGTATGCTACGAAAACAAATTTGCATACAGCCACCACGAAACAGACCCGGCAAGTAAGCAGCTTTGCAACGCTTTCGATTTGGTACGAATCCATTTGTTTGGGTTACAGGATGAAGGCACACGGGTAACGGATATTACCCGCCTACCCTCTTATCTGAAAATGCAAGAGTTTGCGGCAAAGGACAAAGCCGTTAGCGCACTATTAACCAAGGAGCAACAGGCAGCAGCCGAAAGCGATTTTGAAGATGTTGAGTTTATAGAGGAAGCCCCCGGAAACCTCAAATACATAAATGCAAATTTCGATTTTGACAAAGCCGGGCGAATCAAAGACACCCCGCACAATAGAATAAAGATCGTTATAAGCG